>MWOR01000242.1 GCA_002025865.1 Prochlorococcus sp. HOT208_60m_813I02
CATTGAAAAGATGAAGCTTGAACATTCAATTAATGAAAAATTAATTGAAGAAAAGTTTAAAAGCAAAATTAGTGAAAGGGATCTGACTATTCAGGAGTTAAGAGAAATGAAATCTAGATTATCTACAAAGATGATAGGAGAAACATTAGAAATCCATTGCGAAACTCAATTTAATCTGAATCGTTCCTCTGCATTTAAAAACTCATATTTCGAAAAGGATAATGATGCCACTTCAGGAAGTAAAGGTGACTATATATTTAGAGAATTTGATGAAAATAAAACCGAAGTCGTATCCATAATGTTTGAGATGAAGAATGAAAGTTTAAATGGAACTAATAAAAGAAAAAACGAAGATTTTTTAAAAGAATTAGATAAAGATAGAAGACAAAAATCTTGTGAATATGCCGTTCTCGTATCCCTTCTAGAACCAGATAGTGAACTATATAATGTTGGCATAGTAGATGTTTCTCATAGATTCCCAAAAATGTATGTTATTAGACCTCAATTTTTCTTGCCCATTATTTCTCTGCTAAGAAATGCATCTCTGGAAACCTTAAAATACAAATCACAATTTGATTTAATGAAACGTGAGAATTTTGACATAACTAATTTTGAAAGTACTCTTGAGCAATTCAAAAATGCAGTTGGTAAAAATGTTTCACTTGCCCAGGATAGATTTAATGATGCAATTTTAGAAATTGATAAATCAATAACCCATTTACAAAAAACTAAA
>MWOR01000243.1 GCA_002025865.1 Prochlorococcus sp. HOT208_60m_813I02
GTAAGATGCACTAAATAACTTCTTAGTCAAAAATTTATTAAACATTAATTCAAAATCTCTACTCTAAAATCAAGATTTTTTGCCTCATCAGTAGTTAATTTTCTTGACCAAGCTCCTGGCACAGGGCTATTCCATCTGAATCCAGCATTTTTAGCTAAAGACCTATCTTCGTAACTAATAAGTGCCTTGTATAAAAACCTCGGTTCAGTAGCTTTAAGTAAAAGTTCCTCTAAATTATCACATTTTTTGAAGACCTCAGATATGTAAAAGCAATCAGATAAAGCTCTATGTAAATTCCAAACTGGTATTGAAAAAGATAAAGCTAGATCAGTTACTGAGGGTCTATTTTTTAGTGATTTTTGAAAAGACCAATTAATATCTTCTAAACTGCATATCCATTTTTTATTAAGTTTAGGTAATCTTCCTTTCCCAAACCATTTCTTATCAAACTCTACATTATGCGCGACAATGAAATCCGAACAATCAACAAGTTTTAAAAAGAAATTCAATCCATCTTCCCATGGTTGAGAGATATTAGTTACTTCTGCAGATATGCCGTTAACATATTCTGCCTCATTATTATTAACCGGGAATAAGAATGAGACCTGTGAAAGTGCACATTTAAAAGATACATCAGACAAAATACAAGCTACTTCTATCACTTCATCTTTATTTTCATCTAAACCTGTTGTTTCA
>MWOR01000244.1 GCA_002025865.1 Prochlorococcus sp. HOT208_60m_813I02
TTAACGATCTAATTTTAAAATTAATTTTTATACTTTTTGTTATTGGTTTTGTTTCTCAAAGGCTTTTATACTCTCCTCTCTAATTAAGCTATGGCAAATTTGTCTCAATTCTATAAATCTTTTTGAATCTGTTGTTTCTTTATCCCTTGGTCGAGGAAGATCAATTTTTAAATCTCTTTTAATTTTTCCAGGGAGCGTACTCATTAACAAAATTCTATCAGCCAAAAAAACAGCCTCATCAATATCATGAGTTACGAAAACAACAGTTATCTTAAATTCTCTCCAAATTTTCAGAAGATTTTCCTGCATAATAATTCTTGTTTGAGAGTCAAGTGCTCCAAAAGGTTCATCCATTAATAAAACATCGGGGTAATTTGCTAATGCTCTTGCAATTCCAACTCTTTGTTGCATTCCTCCAGATAATTCATTTGGATAATGATTTGCATATTTTGAAAGGCCAATCATTTCTAAAAAATTTTACTGCTATTTCTTCTGGAGACT
>MWOR01000245.1 GCA_002025865.1 Prochlorococcus sp. HOT208_60m_813I02
TAGATGGTTGGATAAATCTATGTAATGAAGATTTAAATTTTTTTGACGAACTTGAAGCAACAAATGAATTAGAAAAACAGAATTCAAGAAGACAAAAAACACTTGAGTCTATTCTTAATAGATGTGAAAAAGAAAAAATAAGTTGCATTGGACAAAAAAATTATCAAAGTTTTCAATCTGTTTTGAAAAGTAATTTCAAAGCAGATAAGTTTGACTTTGATTCATATGAAAAACTGCCTAAATACAATTCTTCTCAAGTTATTCCAGAAGAAGCTTTGAAGAGTGATGCAATCTTGTATTTTATAAACTTGCCTTTGTCGGCAAATGATTTTTTGTGGCTGGAAAAGTTTCCTAAAAATATGCCAATCTGGTTGGTGGCTTTAACTTCCAACCAGATAGAAGCCAAAAATCAGATAGAAGACCTAAAGTCTCAAATTTCAAGTGACTTTATAAACAAAATTATTACTTTTGATGTGAATAAGAGTGAAATAACAAATATACCTTTTTCTTTAAGGAAGTTTTTCATAAGTTCATCTAAAAATATTGAAAATACAAAAAAAAGGCTCTTGAAAGAACTTCATGCTGCCTGGCAATCTGAAATTGAAGGTATAAGAAGAATGCAGTTAAAAGGTATACAAAGAAAAAATCAAATTCTTGTCGCAACAACTGTTTTCTTATCTCCTATCCCATCAATTGATGTTATGGCAATGACAGTATTAAATTCTTTAATGATTAAAGAAATTAAGTCTATATCGGGATGTAATTGGTCTCCTGAAATTTTAGATAAAGTATCCAAAGAGATTTTAAAGACTGCAATTGCTCAG
>MWOR01000246.1 GCA_002025865.1 Prochlorococcus sp. HOT208_60m_813I02
AAAACTCTTTTCTCACCAAAACACCATAATACGAAATTGGCGCGCTAATACTTTCATTTAAAATTTCAAAATCTTTTGTTGATTCTAATAAATAATCAAATGGAGTAAAGAACGCAAATGCATCAACATTCGTTTCTTTGATGGAATTTATTTTATTAATGCTGTAGTCCTTCAAGGTTACTTCTTTTCTCAAATTTTGAGACTTAAGGTTATAAAGTAAAGATCCATAAGCTGTAGATAAAAATGGAACTGCAATGGTTGAACCTTTAGAAAATTCATCCAAAGATTTGACGTTGGAATCTCTAGGTAATATTAAATTAGAACCGCCTCCCTCAGGATTTATACTCACAAAACTAACCAAAACAATATCTTTACCAGAATTAGTTTCCTGATTAGCTAGATGAGAAATTGCATAATCTCCCACAATACCGAAATCAAGTTCATCATTTTTTAGTTTTGAGATTATTGGGTAGGCAGAATTATGATTTATCCATTTAGGGGAAATGTTCTCTTTTCTATTACATTCATTAAGGAATAAATCAAATAAACAAAGTTTTTCTGGAATTATTGAAGCTAGTGATGTTTGGATAGTGTCGTGTTGAACTCCTACTTTAACATCGAGATTGGTTTTATTATTTCTATCTACATTATTTAGATAAATTTTCTGAAATGGTAAAAAATTATCCTTATAAGTCAGATTGTTGTTGTGATGAATATCTTTCCTCAAAATAGATTCCTGAAC
>MWOR01000025.1 GCA_002025865.1 Prochlorococcus sp. HOT208_60m_813I02
ATAAGCTATTACCAGATAATTGTTTGCAAAATATTTCTTCGTTATTAGCTTGTTTAATTACTAGTTTTGACCAATCGTTTATTTTGCCAGATCTTTTCCAACCCCATTGATTCCCAAATGCATCAAGATTTAAGAGGCTTTGATTATTGGAATTATTAGTTTCTATAATTTCGCCACCAAGTAAATTAGCAATTTGACATGCAATATTTTGCGTATTTGACTGATGTAAGCCTATTAAAGGAACTATCTTGGAACATTTGTTATCTATAACTATTACTCCTGGATCTTGATCTTTAGAGGTTAAAAATGGATTTATTATGCGTATTGAAGCAGCAATTGAGCCTATAAAAATTATTAAATCTATTTCCGGCCATTTTTTTAGTAAGATTTCTCTAGGTTTTTGTACTTGAATAAGTTCATTTTCCTTTCCATCCTCTTTTGAAGAGCCAGCAATACAAATGTCTTTGACAAATTCCGTTTTTTTAAGCCTTTTTAAAATTTCTTTTGAATTATTAGATAGACCTATCGCAATGCCTTTCAAATTAAAAACTATTGATAGTAACTTTGAAATTATATCCTGTCGCTTGATTTAAAAAATTTACTTTGAAATATAAAAAAAAATTTAAGAAATTTATATAATATTTGAGTAAAAATACCCATAATTTAGTCATAGACTAGAATTTAACAAAATATTCATATAGTAACAATCATTAGAACATTTGTTACGTTAATGCATAACGAAAGAATCTTTGCCTTATTATTTTTGAAAAGAATATCTAAAGTTTTGAAAGATTCGTTTTCTTGAACATTATGATTAAAAATAGGTTCAAGATCCGATCAATCGGCTTTAATGTCAATTATTTTCGAGGTGCTCGATGACCATCAGCCCACCAGAAAGTGGAGAAAAAAACAAAAAAGTTTTGGAAGATCCTGTCAAGGCCGATCCAAGACCTATTGATTTTGCCAAATTAGATAAGCCAGGTTTCTGGTCTAGTAAACTATCTAAAGGTCCAAAAACCACAACTTGGATCTGGAATTTGCATGCTGATGCACATGATTTCGATGTGCATACAGGCGATGCTGAAGAATCAACAAGAAAAATCTTTTCAGCTCATTTTGGACATCTTGCAGTCATTTTTATATGGATGAGTGCTGCATTTTTCCATGGAGCAAGATTTTCTAATTACACAGGTTGGTTAGCTGATCCAACCCATGTTAAACCAGGAGCTCAGCAAGTATGGGCAGTAGTTGGTCAAGAAATGCTTAATGCTGATCTTGGTGCTAACTACAACGGTATTCAAATTAGTTCAGGAATTTTCCACATGTGGCGAGCATGGGGAATCACTAATGAAAGTGAACTGATGGCTTTAGCAATAGGTGCTGTAGTAATGGCTGCACTTATGCTCCATGCTGGAATTTTTCATTATCACAAAGCAGCTCCTAAAATGGAGTGGTTCCAAGATATTGAGTCTATGCTTAACCACCATATAGCTGGTTTAGTAGGGCTAGGATCTTTAGCATGGGCTGGACATTGTATTCATATCGGAGCTCCTACTGCAGCTCTCTTAGATGCAATTGATGCAGGTTCCCCTTTAGTTATTAATGGTAAAGAAATAGCAACTATTGCAGATATGCCTATGCCGCATCAACTCTGCGATCCACAAATTATCGGTCAGATATTTCCAGGATTAGCAAGTGGTACAGGCAATTTCTTTAGCCTAAATTGGTTAGCTTTCTCAGACTTCCTTACTTTCAAAGGTGGACTGAACCCTGTGACAGGAAGTTTGTGGATGACTGATGTGTCACATCATCATTTAGCTTTTGGTGTAATAGCAATAATCGGTGGTCATATGTACAGAACCAATTATGGTATTGGTCATAGTATGAAAGAAATATTAGATTCACAACAAGGTGACCCAATATTATTCCCTGCTCCTAAAGGACACCAAGGTCTTTTTGAGTTCATGGCAGAAAGTAGACATGCACAGCTATCAGTAAACTTAGCCATGCTTGGATCAATAAGCATACTTGTATCTCATCATATGTATGCAATGCCTCCATATCCATATATAGCTACTGACTATATGACAGTTCTTGGATTATTTACCCATCACATGTGGATAGGTGGATTATTCATAGTAGGAGCAGGAGCGCATGCTGGAATTGCAATGGTTAGAGATTATGACCCAGCAAAACATATAGATAATGTATTAGATAGAATTCTTAAGGCAAGAGATGCTTTAATCAGTCACTTGAACTGGGTATGTATGTGGTTAGGATTCCATAGTTTTGGACTCTATATTCATAACGATACTATGAGAGCTTTGGGTAGACCCCAAGATATGTTTAGCGATTCCGCAATCCAACTCCAACCAATTTTTGCTCAATGGGTACAGAGTATTCAAGCATCTGCTGTTGGAACTTCTCTCTTAGCAGGTACTGCAGAAGCTTTACCTCACAAAGCTCTAAGTGAAGTATTTAATGGAAGTTTAGTAGAAGTTGGTGGAAAGGTTGCTATAGCCCCAATTCCATTAGGAACAGCTGATTTAATGATTCATCATATTCATGCTTTCCAAATTCATGTAACTGTTTTGATACTTCTTAAAGGAGTACTTTATGCAAGAAGTTCAAGGTTGATCCCTGATAAAGCTTCTTTAGGATTTAGATTCCCTTGTGATGGTCCTGGAAGAGGTGGTACATGTCAAGTTTCTTCATGGGATCACGTTTTCTTAGCTCTATTCTGGATGTATAACTGTTTATCAATAGTTATTTTCCACTTCTCCTGGAAAATGCAGAGTGATGTTTGGGGACTCACTGGTGGTAATTTCGCACAAAGTTCTATTACTATCAATGGTTGGCTAAGAGATTTCCTCTGGGCACAAGCTTCTCAAGTATTAACAAGTTATGGTCAATCAATAAGCATGTACGGTTTGATGTTCTTAGGAGCTCACTTTATATGGGCGTTCAGTTTAATGTTCCTCTTCAGCGGAAGAGGATATTGGCAAGAATTGTTCGAATCAATTGTTTGGGCACACAATAAACTTAAGGTTGCACCAACCATTCAACCCCGAGCTCTATCTATTACTCAGGGACGTGCAGTAGGTGTTACACACTTCCTTGTAGGTGGTATTGCTACCACATGGGCCTTCTTCCATGCTCGCCTTTTTGGGCTGGGCTAATAACCTGAACTTCACCTTTTTAATTCAATGGCAACAAAATTTCCATCATTTAACCAGGGTCTAGCTCAGGACCCCACAACCCGACGAATATGGTACGGAATAGCTACCGCTCATGACTTTGAAAGTCATGATGGTATGACAGAAGAAAAACTTTATCAGAAGCTATTCTCTACACATTTTGGGCATCTAGCAATAATCGCTCTCTGGGTAGCTGGTAACTTATTTCATATTGCTTGGCAAGGTAACTTTGAGCAATTTGTGCTTGATCCAACTCATGTCCGCCCTATCGCTCATGCTATTTGGGACCCTCATTTTGGATCTGGTATCACAGAAGCAATGACACAAGCCGGAGCAAGCGGTCCAGTAAATATCGCTTATTCAGGTCTCTACCATTGGTGGTACACAATTGGAATGAGAACTAACGAGCAACTTTTCCAAGCATCAATATTTATGAGTATTCTTGCTTGTTGGACTTTATTTGCAGGTTGGTTACACTTACAACCAAAATTCAGACCTTCTCTGGCCTGGTTTAAAAATGCTGAGTCAAGATTAAATCATCATCTAGCTGTTTTATTTGGTTTTAGTAGTATCGCTTGGACAGGTCATTTAGTTCATGTTGCAATACCTGAATCAAGAGGACAGCATGTAGGCTGGGATAACTGGTTAACAGTACTTCCACACCCTGCAGGATTAGCTCCTTTCTTTACTTTAAATTGGGGAGCATATGCACAAAATCCAGATACTTTAGATCAAGTATTTGGAACAGCTGAAGGAGCTGGAACAGCAATCTTTACTTTCTTAGGAGGTCTTCATCCTCAAAGTGAAGCATTATGGCTTACTGATATTGCTCATCACCATATTGCAATTGGAACAGTTTTTGTAATTGCTGGCCACATGTATAGAAATACTTTTGGCATTGGCCATAGCCTCAAAGAAATTACAGAAGCTCATAATACTAGACACCCAAATGATCCTCATAAAGGTAGTTTCGGGATTAATCATGATGGTATATATGAAACTGTAAATAACTCATTACATTTCCAACTTGGACTAGCTTTAGCATCACTTGGAGTCGCAACTTCTCTTGTGGCGCAACATATGGGAGCCCTTCCTTCGTATGCTTTTATTGCTAGGGACTACACTACACAATCTGCTTTATATAGTCATCATCAGTACATAGCAATGTTTTTGATGGTTGGTGCATTTGCACATGGAGCTATTTTCTTCGTGAGAGATTACGACCCTGAATTAAATAAAGATAATGTATTAGCCAGAGTTCTTGGAACAAAGGAAGCTTTAATAAGTCACCTTAGTTGGGTCACAATGCTGCTTGGATTCCATACTCTTGGAATTTATGTACATAACGATGTTGTTGTAGCTTTTGGTAACCCTGAAAAGCAAATTCTTATTGAGCCAGTATTTGCTCAATTTGTTCAAGCAGCTCAAGGTAAAATGATGTACGGCTTTAACGCTCTACTATCAGATCCTACAAGTTCAGCAAGTCTTGCTGCTAATTCATTACCAGGTAATCACTATTGGATGGATCTTATCAATAGACAAGATGCATTAAGTGCTTTCTTACCTATCGGTCCTGCAGATTTCTTAGTGCATCATGCTATCGCTTTAGGTCTTCATACAACTGCTTTAATCCTTATCAAAGGCGCACTTGATGCTAGAGGAACAAAATTAATTCCTGATAAGAAAGATTTAGGTTATGCATTCCCTTGCGATGGACCTGGACGAGGAGGTACTTGTGATAGTTCATCTTGGGACGCTATGTACTTAGCTATGTTCTGGGCATTAAATTTACTAGCATGGGTAACTTTCTATTGGCATTGGAAACACCTAGCAATATGGCAGGGTAATGTAGCACAATTTAATGAATCAGGAACTTATTTAATGGGTTGGTTCAGAGATTATCTTTGGTTAAACTCAGCTCAACTTATTAATGGATATAATCCTTTTGGAGTAAACTCTTTATCTCCTTGGGCTTGGATGTTCCTATTCGGTCACTTAGTTTGGGCTACTGGTTTCATGTTCCTAATTTCATGGCGTGGTTACTGGCAAGAATTAATTGAAACATTAGTTTGGGCACATCAGCGTACTCCAATTGCTAACCTTGTTGGCTGGAGAGATAAGCCAGTTGCACTTTCAATTGTTCAAGCTAGATTAGTTGGATTAGCGCATTTTACGATTGGAAACATCCTTACATTTGGTGCATTTGTAATAGCATCAACTTCAGGAAAGTTTGGTTAAAATCTTTCAAACAATTTAAATCACCACCTATGTGGTGATTTTTTTTGTTTAATTTTAATGTTGCAAATTAGGTTAAAATTATATAAATATATCCAATATAAATGTCAGATATAAATCAACTAATTTCTATTGTTATTCCTGTTTTCAACGAAAGTGAGAGTATTAGTTTTTTATTGGATGAAGTTATAGATGTAATGGCCTCTCATAATTTCAATTTCGAATTGATTGTTGTGAATGATGGTTCTAAAGATAATACTCATAAAGTATTAAAACAACTATCTTTCAAAATTAAAGAATTGTCAGTAATTTCTCTTCGCAAAAATTATGGGCAAACTGCAGCAATGTCAGCAGGCTTTGATAATTCTACAGGCGACATTGTTATTACTATGGACGGTGATTTACAGAATGACCCAAATGATATTCCTAAATTAATTTCAGAAATTAATAATGGCTACGATTTGATTTGCGGATGGAGGTTTGATAGAAAAGATAAATTACTTAATCGGAAAATACCATCAAAAATAGCAAATAAATTAATAGCTAAAGTAACAGGTTTAAAGTTTCATGACTATGGATGCTCCCTAAAAGCTTTTAAAAAAGAAATAATAGATGATATTAAACTATATGGTGAACTTCATAGATTTTTGCCAGTTTTAGCAAATATAGAAGGTGCAAGAATTAAGGAAATTAAAGTCAATCATAGAAGTCGTAAATATGGATCAAGTAAATATGGAATTAATAGAACTTTTAAGGTTTTAATGGATTTACTAACTGTTTGGTTTATGAATAAATTTTTAACAAGACCTATGTATGGATTTGGTTTCGCTGGGATCATAAGTATAATGATTAGTCTTGCCATGAGTTCTTATTTGATAGTTCTGAAATTAATGGGAGAAGATATTGGTAATCGTCCGTTGCTAATGTTTACATTAATATTAGGAATAGCTGGGGTACAATTATTCAGCTTTGGATTATTAAGCGAACTTTTAATGAGGACATACCACGAAAGTCAAAGTCGACCAATTTACAGAATTAGATCAATAAATAGCACAAATAAAAATTAAATTTTTATTTGAATTTTCCGATTAAAGAAGCTAAAATTTCAACCACTTTTGGAGAAATATCTCTTATGCCTTGTCGTAAAATTGGTAATGTTGATTTATTAGCAAATTCTTCTGCAATTTTTAATGCTTTTAATTTATCTTATATATTACCTTTAAAAAGACTAAACATTTTATTTTTCTGAGAATTTTTATAAAATACTGAGTACTTTTATCTTCTGGATTGTATAAATAACTGTTTTTATTAGATAGAAATTTATTATTATTTTTTCTATTTTTTTTTTGATTTATCAGAATGTAATTTGCCTTTATTTATTAACTTTCTAAAGCTTCTTTTTTTAAAACTAGAAGTAATATTCCTACAAAAAAAATAAGTACTATTGCGAAAAAATTTAACATGTAAAAAGTTAATAATTTTTATATCATCCAGTAATAAAATTAACACTATTTCGCAGATAAATACTAAAGTGTTTAAAGATGTTTAAAGAACTATGCCATCTGATTTACCAAGTCTCTTACCCTCAATTTTTGTTCCATTAATTGGTATAGCAATGCCTGCTGTATTTATCGTATTGATTGGAAGATTTATTACAGCAACTGAATAAATTATTAAACACTAAACTATTTAAAAAAATGAGCGACTTTCAAAAATCATTCTCAGAATCAACAAGTTCAATTAAGTTTGATGAGAAATACATAGATAATTCTATACAACCAAATGATATTGGTGTTGCAGAACAATGGGCAGTAAAAACTGTTGCTGATCCTTGTGTTGGTAATTTAGCTACTCCAGTAAATAGTGGTTACTTTACAAAAGCCTTTATAAATAATTTACCTTTTTACAGAGAAGGTATTTCCCCTAATTTTAGAGGCTTAGAAACTGGAGCAGCTTTTGGATATCTTCTATACGGACCTTTCACTATGACTGGTCCATTAAGAAATTCTGAATTTGCTCTTACAGCTGGACTTCTCGCCACTATTGGAGCTGTTCATATTTTGACGGCACTTTTTGTTCTATACAATGCACCTGGTAAAGCGCCTAATGTGCAACCTCCAGATGCTACTGTTAATAATCCGCCAAAGGATTTATTTACAAGAGCTGGTTGGGCTGATTTTACAAGTGGATTTTGGTTAGGAGGCTGTGGAGGAGCTGTTTTTGCTTGGCTACTTGTTGGGACATTACACTTAGATACAATAATGCCAATCATTAAAAATATTTGGACTACTGGTTAATTCCTAAATAAAAGAATAAGTAATATTTAAATTTAATTTAAAATTAAAAGGAGAGCTTTACTAATTAACGTATAGTTCTATCCCATCTATAATCTCTAACTACTCTTCCTGCCGAAATTAGTTTAGATTTATAATGCAATGAGATTTTGTCATTAGACTTTTTTAGGGTATCTAATCCTATTCCATTTCTTCCAAAATCTTTTCCAGAGCTATGATAATACATTCCATCTCCCTTGTAGATTCCAATATGATCACATTTGTCATCATTCCCAAAAAATAAAAGATCGCCAGGTCGAAGAGCCGCATATGATTCTTTGTAATAAAAAAGGTGTTTACAAAAACTTTTTATTTGAAAAGAGTCTCGAGGTATATGAATTTGATGCTTTAAAAAAGCAGACTGAATTAATCCAGAACAATCAAAATTGGGTCCTAATGTGCCTCCCCAAAGGTATTCATTATTTAACTCAGATTGATCTTTGATCCACTTTAAAAGTGAGGGAACTTTATCCTTGATAAGGAAGCTTTCATTTTTTGAATTCTCATTTTTCCTTAATTCGCATTTATCAATAATCAATCCTTCTAAATTTATCCAACAGACATAGCCATCTTCGTATAGCTGAATAAGAATTCTTGAAAATTTGTGGAAATGTTGATAATTATTTGGATACAGTAGCCTAAAAATTCTATTTTTAAATATTTCAGTAACTAATTTATCTTCTGTTTCATTATGATATCCAGAAATATTAACTTTTAATTTCCACCAAATAGTTTTTGAAAAATTAGTTTGTTTAAATAGTGAGACAGGATTTTTATAATTTTCCATACAATGTCCTTTTACTATTTAAGTAAAGAGATGGGTCTAGCCCTAAATGATATTTTAGGGAGAGTATGTTCTCATAATAAAGATTTTTCAAGAGAAGATATTGCCATAACTTGGATTAATTATAAAAGTGAAAATAACACTGTATTTAAAGGTTTTGGAACTGGTATTAATAATAAAAAAATGGTGTACCCTGCCAGCATAGTAAAGTTGGTTTATGGCCTTGCTGCATTTTATTGGATTAAAAAAGGAAGTTTATTATTATCAAATGAACTTAATGATGCAGTTAGGAAAATGTTGTCTTTCTCAAGTAATAATGCAACAAGCTTCTTAATTGATTTACTTACAGGAACAACGAGTGGACCTAGTATTGAAGGAGAATTATGGGAAAATTGGAAATATCAAAGAAGTATAATAAATGATTGGCTACATGATTTACATTGGGAGGATTTGAGTGGTATAAATTGCTGTCAGAAGACCTGGGATGATGGACCATATGGTCGTGAAAAAGAATTTTATGGGAACGATAATAAGAATAGAAACGCTATGAATTCTGATTCAGCTGCAAGGGTTTTGGAGGAAATTATGATTCATATTGATTATCAAAAAAATGACTTAAATTTACGAAGTTTTTTAAAAAGAAATTTAAATAAAGTTGTTCTTAAAAACGATTCTCTTAATCAAATAGATGGTTTTTTGGGTGAAGGATTACCAGAAAGCATTAATCTTTGGAGTAAAGCAGGCTTAATGTCTGAAGTTAGACATGATTCAGCTTGGTGGATTAATAGTCAATCTTTACAAACTTTATTAGTTGTTTTTTGTAATGGAGAAAAATATTCTAAAGATACTTCCTTTTTACCACTAATAGCCAAAGAAGTTTATGGATTTAATAAAAGTTATAATGTACAAGACTAAAGTAAATCGTCTAAGTAATTAGAATCTAATTCATTAGTATAGGCTTCATAAGGTAACATCATTACTTCTTCAGAATCTAAATCATTCATAATCCATTCTCTATATTCTGCTAACAAACTTTTTCTATCTTCATTATCTAATTCATAAATACGTAATGCTGTATCTTTAAAATTTTCTTTAATTAAATTTTCAATTTCTTTCTTCCTCATTTTATGTTAATTCTCCTTCCAAAATAACTCTTCTTATTGTTGATAATGCAATTCCCGTTTGTGATCTGATTGATCGATATGAATATCCCTCATTACGTAATCTGATTACTAAAGATTCTTTTAAAGGACTTATTTTGGGCCTTCCTCCTAGATTATTTCCAGATAATTTTCTGCGTAATAGTTGTTCTTTTTTTCTTTCACCTAAACTTTTATCCTCTAAATTATCTAATTCATATAAAATCTGAAAAATTGAAGATTTTGCTTTAGTTGATTCATTAGCCGCAAAAAAACCAGTCAAAGTTCGTAATTGAATATCCTTGTTAATAAGTTTATTTATCGTCCTTAAACATTCTTTTTTATTTTTAAACGCTCGATCAAGCTGAGTTATTATTAATTGATCGCCTTTAGATAAGCAATTTATAGCTTTATTGAGTTGGGGCTTGATTTCTTCATCTAAACTTATTAATTCAGAGAAAACTAAACTGCAACCTTCTTCCTTTAAAAACTTTATTTGTTCTTCTAAATATTCATATTCATTATTAGAAGCTCTAGCATAACCTATTGCTTTAGTGTTTTTATTTTTTTCAGATAGTAAAATACGCTTTCTTTTAAATTTAAAAGTCAATGTTTTATTACATATATTTTTTACTGTATCAATAAATATAAAAAAAAACACTTTTTAGTACAATAAATAACAGCCAATGGTTAGAAATTATTTGAATAAAGGATGAAAAAATTGTTCTGATATCTATACTAAAAATATCGTTCTAAATACTGTTTCATGTTTAGTTGATAGAACAAAGATATTTTTATAAGTAGTAACTTGAATTAGGATTTTTTAAATTATCGATGGACTAGTTAAATTCATTTATTTTTTGACTTCTATTGACTAGTCTTTATTTTTGAAATTATTAATAGTTAATTCAAAATGTTTTTAGTAAAATAAAAATACAGGTAATAAAAAATTAATTTGACTAATAATTCCAATAGTTTAATTTCAAAACCTGATTGGTTAAGAGTAAAAGCTCCGCAAGTTGAGAGAATTGGTAATACTGCAAATTTGTTAAATGATTTAAATCTCAATACTGTATGTCAAGAGGCAAGTTGTCCAAATATTGGTGAATGTTTTGCTAGTGGAACTGCCACTTTCCTTATAATGGGTCCTGGCTGTACTAGGGCATGTCCATATTGCGATATTGATTTTGATAGATCTAAAAGAGAATTAGATCCAACTGAACCATTTCGTTTAGCCGAAGCTGTTTATAGAATGCAACTTAAGCATGTCGTTATCACATCAGTTAATAGAGACGACCTTGAGGATGGTGGTGCATCTCAATTTTTTGAATGTGTTTATCAAGTAAGAAGAAAATCGCCTGAAACTACTATTGAACTTTTAATACCTGATCTTTGTGGCAACTGGAAAGCGCTTGAAAAAGTTCTTGATTCAAATCCAAACGTTTTAAACCATAATATTGAGACTGTTTCTTCGCTATATAAAAAAGTAAGACCTCAGGGTAAATATGAGAGAACTCTTGAATTGCTTAAAAGGACCAGAAAATATTCTCCCAAAGTTTATACAAAGTCAGGTTTTATGCTTGGCTTAGGGGAAAAAGATGAGGAGGTCTTAAATCTTCTTAAGGATTTAAAAAGTAATTTCGTTGATATTGTTACTATTGGCCAATACTTATCTCCTGGCCCAAATCATTTACCTGTTCAAAGATTTGTGAGTCCCTCAAAATTTCATTATTACAAAGTATTCGGGGAAAAAGATTTGGACTTTATGCAAGTAGTTAGTTCTCCTTTAACTCGCAGCAGTTACCATGCTGAAGAAATTCAAAAACTTATGAAAAAGTACCCAAGATAGTAATTTTTATTTATTTGAATCTATCCACTCATTTAATTTCCATTCAACTAGATTATTTTTAATCATTGGATCATTCTTAATTATTTTCAGTGCATTTTTATAATTATTCATCTCAAGAATGAGTAATCCGCCCTCACCTGGCCTCTTTAACTCATCTACCAAAAAACCACTTTTTATATTAATTCCCTCTTTTTTTAATTTTTTTATCCAATCAATATGTTCGTTAATTATTTTTTGTTTTAAATCATGATTAATTAAGTATTCTTTTTTTATGATTTCAGTTTTTATAAAGAAAGGCATTTACATTTTCTTTATGCCAAGCATTTCTTCTTCGCTTGGGGGAACTATTAATTTGAAAGTACTCTTGTAATAAGACCAATTTTCAATTATTTTAGCAGCCTTTAAGCTATTTGTTTTTGCTCGATATTCTCTAATAATTTCCAATAAGATATCCTCCTGTTTTGATGAAGTTATTTTATGAATGCTAACTATTTCTTTGTTAACTTTATTAATTAAGTCGTTCTTTTCATCGATTATAAAAGCTATTCCACCAGTCATGCCCGCACCAATATTCCTTCCTGTGGAACCTAGAATTACTACTTTCCCACCTGTCATGTATTCACAACAATGATCACCTGCTCCTTCAGTTACCGCTGTAGCACCACTATTTCTTACTGCAAATCTTTCTCCCGATTTTCCTAATGCAAATAATTTCCCACCTGTTGCTCCATAAAGACAGGTGTTTCCTAAAATAACCTGTTCGGAGGAAGTTTTTTCTATTTTTGGTGGAATTATTGTGAGTATTCCTCCATTCATTCCTTTACAAACATAATCATTTGCTTCTCCGATTAATTGAACATTCATTCCTTTCAATAAAAAGGCCCCAAAGCTTTGTCCTGCATATCCTTTAAAATTTAAGTTGAGTTCGCCATTGAAGCCAGTGTTTCCGTGAAGTTCTGCGATTTCGCCTGATATTTTCGCACAAACACTTCTATCTGTATTTTTTATCCTAATTTCTTTGGTTAATATTTCGTGATTTTTAATTGAATCTATAAATTCAGTATCAGACAAAAACTCGTCTTCTAATACAGAACCATTACTATGGGCAGTTTTTGAATGTTTTAACCATGATCTATCAGGGGTTGAGTGTTTATTTACTAAAGAAGAAAGATCAATATTAGAAGTTTTTGGAAGATCGATATTTCTTGCAGAAAGAAATTCTTGATTACCAATCAGTTCTTCCATATTAGAAACACCGATACTACTCATTATCTGTCTTACTTCTTCAGCAATGTATAAGAAAAAATTGACAACATTTTCTGGAATACCCTTAAATCTTTTTCTTAATTCTTCTTTTTGAGTGGCAACTCCAACAGGACACTTGTTTGTATGACAAACCCGAGCCATTATGCATCCTTCAGCAATCATTGCTACAGAACCAAAACCGTATTCTTCAGCACCTAGTAAAGCTGCAATAACTACGTCCCAGCCTGTTTTAAGACCTCCATCAGTTCTCAAAATCACTCTTTCTCGTAAGTTATTCTCTAAGAGAGATTTATGAACCTCAGCAACACCTAGTTCCCATGGTAAACCTGCATGTTTAATAGAACTCAGGGGTGAAGCACCTGTACCTCCGTCATGGCCTGATATTTGAATTACATCTGCATTAGCTTTGCTTACTCCAGCAGCAATAGTGCCTATACCAATTTCAGAAACAAGTTTGACGCTTACCTTCGCTTTTGGATGAACTTGGTGTAAGTCGTGGATAAGTTGAGCTAAATCTTCAATTGAATAAATATCATGATGCGGAGGAGGAGATATTAAAGCTACTCCAGGTTTACTATTTCTTAGTTTTGCGATGTAAGAATCAACTTTTGGACCAGGTAATTGTCCCCCCTCTCCGGGTTTTGCACCTTGAGCCATTTTAATTTCAAGTTGTTTACCACTTCTTAGATATTCAGGTGTAACTCCAAATCTGCCTGATGCTATTTGTTTAATAGCTGAGCATGCTGTGTCGCCATTCTCTAAGCCTTTAATAAATGGCAACGTCGCCGACTGAGTATTTTCATCGATATCATTTAAAACATTAAAACGAGCTGGATCTTCTCCCCCTTCTCCACTATTACTTTTTCCACCAATTCTATTCATTGCAACTGCTAAAACTTCATGCGCTTCTCTGGATAAAGCACCTAAACTCATTCCTCCAGTACAGAACCTTTTGCAAATTGATTCAACACTTTCAACTTCCTCTAATGGAATACTTTTTCTTGTTGAATTAATTATTAGTAAATCTCTTAGAGATGTTGTCGGTCTATTACTAATAAGTTTTTTGTAAGTTTCAAAATGATCGTATCCTGGCCCTTGTTTTACCGCTGAATGTAAAACTTTGGACATCTCTGGATTATTTGAATGATATTCTCCATTATTTCTAAATTGTACAAATCCTAAAAATTCTAATTTCTTTAAATCGATCTCTGGATAAGCTTTCGTATGTATTGAAAGTGTTTCATTAGTTAATTCTTTTAATGTTATGCCAGCGATACGACTTGTTGTACCATCAAAAGCAATTTTTATTAAGTCAGATCCAAGGCCTACAGCTTCAAAAATTTGTGCACCATGGTAACTAGATAAAAGTGAGATGCCTATTTTTGAGAGAATTTTTCTTAGACCGTCTTCTAAAGCTTTTTTAATATTTTCTTGAACATCTACTATTGATAATGGATTCATTTTTTTGCTATCAATGAGTTTTTGTGTTTTTGGATGTTTTAACCAGTGTCTACTTGCTTCGAAGGTTAACCAAGGGCAAACTGCACTTGCACCATATCCAATTAAACAAGCTAAGTGATGTGTGCTCCAACATTGACCAGTCTCAATTATTAGAGAAGCTTTTAGCCTGATTTCTTTTTTAAGAAGATAATGATGAATTGCTCCAACAGCAAGTAAAGGAGGTATAAAAGTCTTTTTAGGATTAATTCCCTTATCAGAAATAATAATTAAAGAGCAACCTTCTTTTATAGAGAGCTCACTTTGTTTACAAATTGCATTTAATTGGTTCTCTAAGCCTTGAATACCTTCCTCTAAATCAAACAAACTTGAAATTGTCTGAGATTTAATTTTTGATTTTTTGACGGAAATGAGTTCTTCCTCATTAAGAATCGGACTTTGTAAATGAACAAAGGGTTTAGCATTTTTAATTTCAAATGGTGTACATCTTTCTCCTAGATGCATCTCTAAACTCATTACAAGTTTTTCTCTCAGAGGGTCAATAGGAGGATTAGTAACTTGCGCAAATCTTTGCTTAAAGTAGTCGTATAAAATATGTGGCTTAGATGAAAGAACTGCTAATGGGATGTCGTCGCCCATGCAATAAGTAGGCTCTTTAGCCAATGAAGCCATTGAATCTAAGATAAGGTCATTATCTTCGGCTGAAAAACCGTATGCAGTTTGTTGTTGCAACAACTCAAGGTCTTTTAGTTTGCAGACTTTAACCCATTCATTATTTTCAATTTTTATGGTTCTATTACTGAGAAGATTTTTATAATCATGCCTTTGAGCAGCTTCAGATTTAACTTCCCAATTTCTTAGGATTTTATTTTGATGAAAATCAACTGCCAACATTTGTCCCGGTCCTAATCGACCTTTTTCTATTACTCTTTCTTCTTCAAGATCTACTACTCCTGTTTCAGAACCCATTATTACAAAACCATCATTTGTGATTGAATATCTTGCTGGTCTTAGGCCATTTCTATCAAGCGTTGCTCCGACAAAATTTCCATCAGCAAATACAAGGAGTGCTGGACCATCCCAAGCTTCTTGTAGGCTTGCAGAATATTCATAAAAAGCTTTGATATATTCTCTCTGCTCAAGTTCTGGTTGATCTCTAAATGCTTCAGGAACAAGTTTTAATAATGAGTCAGTAATGGCCTGACC
>MWOR01000247.1 GCA_002025865.1 Prochlorococcus sp. HOT208_60m_813I02
GGGAAAACGACTTTACTTAATAGAATATTAAGTGAAGAGCATGGTAAAAGAATAGCCGTAATAGAGAATGAATATGGTGAAGTTGGCATAGACCAAGGACTCGTAATTAATGCCGATGAAGAAGTATTTGAGATGTCTAATGGGTGCATTTGTTGTACTGTTCGTGGAGATTTGATAAGAGTCCTTGGCAACCTTATGAAAAGAAGAGATAAGTTTGATTATGTATTGGTAGAAACAACGGGCTTAGCAGATCCTGGTCCTGTTGCCCAGACATTTTTCATAGATGAAGAAATTAGTTCTGAATTTACACTCGATGGAATTGTGACTTTAGTTGATGCTGCACATATTGATCAACAATTAGGAAGAAGTGATGAAAGCTCTGAACAAGTAGCATTTGCTGATGTTTTAGTGCTTAACAAGACAGATTTAGTTTCAGGAGATGCTC
>MWOR01000248.1 GCA_002025865.1 Prochlorococcus sp. HOT208_60m_813I02
ATTTAAATATTGAAAAAGTAATGACACAAAATAGCGAGAGGAAGATAAAAGAACTAATAATAGATATTTTTATACCAGAGAGCACTTCTAATGAAACTATTAATTTTTTGAAAAAAGCTTCCAAAGAATGTCCCGTTACAAGAAATTTATCTCAAGAAATAGATATTAAAATTAGTTGGCATCATGAATAAATCTTAAACATAGTAATTACATAAAAAATAATGAAATACTTTATTGGAATATTCATTCTATTATTTGGAATATATATGATGAAAGACTTGGCATTAAAGACTAGGTATACAAGGAAAAGACTTTCAAGAGGAAAAAAATAAATCTTATAAATTTTAGTATTGCAGATTAAGGAAATAGATTTATTTTTGTACTAACAATTAAGGCATATTTTAGTTTTATTTTTTCACTATTTTTTGGTCAATCAAACTAATCAAAGGGATCATGAAATTTACATTTATTCCTACAGTGCACCATGCATAAATAATAAGAAAAAATATTTTTATAAATAAATTAGGGGGTAATGTGAAAAATATTTTGAAAAAACCTCCAATGAATAATACCAATATTCCAATTTGAAAAAGACCTTTGATTATCCAATTAATTCCATTTTTTTTAATGTTTATATAAAACCATAAAAAAAACAAAGATA
>MWOR01000249.1 GCA_002025865.1 Prochlorococcus sp. HOT208_60m_813I02
CCAGCTATAAATCCAGATAAAAGATCACCCAATCCAGCTCGAGCTGTCTGTGAATCGGTTCCGAAAAGTTGCCAAACTTTTTTACTATCAGCAACTATGCTGTTAGCTCCCTTAAATAAAATACTAATGTTAAATTCTTTTGCTGCATCAATAGCTAGCCCTAAATTGGTAGCAGAATTGATATGAGGGAATAACCTTCGAAATTCTTTGCTATGTGGTGTAATCCATGTTTTAAATTTTCTCTCTAAAAAGAAATTTGACCCTAAATTAGATTCCGAAATTCTATTAAGTGCATCTGCATCCAAGATCAATAATCCTCCATAATCCATAAGATAGTCTTCTGATTTTTGCCAATCATCATTATCAATTCCTATTCCTGGACCGACAGCTAATGAATCAAACCCAGTTAAATCAAT
>MWOR01000250.1 GCA_002025865.1 Prochlorococcus sp. HOT208_60m_813I02
GCACCAATCAAAAGGATTACCATCAATATCTAAAACAAATAAAGGAAATAATCTTCTTCCATTTATCTTTGAATTCGATTTTTTATAAGTAGTCCAAAGTTCTGTTTTATTATTTTTTAGAACTAAATATCTAAGTTCCTCAGGCCTTAATCCATATACGGCACAAAGCTGAGTTGCAAATTGCCATTTTGCTGCATGCTCATTATCTGCGAAGGCATCAACCAATCTTCCAATCTGGCAATCAGTTAATGGATACCCAACTCTCTTTTCTGTGGTTACCTCTTCTTCAGATTTGTTAAAAACTGGCGGTCTCCAATATGATGGAAAGTCTTCTCTCTCAACGCACCAATTTAAAAATCTATTAAAAGCTAATCTCATATGTCTTCGCATGGTTGTCCCTTTAGCCCATCCTTTTT
>MWOR01000251.1 GCA_002025865.1 Prochlorococcus sp. HOT208_60m_813I02
TTTGCTTTTAAGTGCACTTTGGCAGGCTCTTTATAAGAGTAGAATAGATAGACAAAAGAGAATTGGCTATCCTAGAGCTGATCTATATGTTTAGAATTGACTGAGTTTTATTATGGCTGATTGGTGGCAGTGGTCTCAAAAGAGAGAAAATGAAGCACTCACTTTTGCAGTTGTTGGCATTGGAAGATTTGGAACCGCAGTTTGCAGAGAACTTATTAGTAATGGTGCTGATGTTTTGGCTGCAGATTATTCGGAAAAAGCTATTGATGATTTAAGGCAGTTAGAACCTTCGATAGAAGCGAGAGTTGTAGATTGTACTGATGAAGAGTCTATGAAGGAATCGGGAATTCTTGAAATGAATACTGTTGTAGTGGGTATTAGTGAACCAATTGAAGCAAGTATAACTACAACTCTTATCGCTAAGGATAGTGAAGGTAGCAAAGTAAAAAGAGTAATAGCAAGAGCTACCAGTGACTTGCACGAAAAAATGTTAAAAAGAGTAGGTGCAGATAAAGTTGTTTTCCCATCAAGGATGCAAGGAGAAAGATTAGGTTTAGAACTAGTAAGACCAAACCTAATCGAAAGATTGGAATTAGATAATCAAACTGGTATAGATGAAATAACTGTACCAGAGGAATTTATTGGAAGATCTTTAAGAGATTTAAATTTGAGGAAAAATTATTTAGTAAATGTTCTTGCTGCAGGACCTGCTGAAAAATTAACAGTTAATCCTCCTGCAAAATATATTTTAGAAAGAGGAAATATTTTGGTAGTCATGGGTAAAACTGTAGATTTACAAAAATTGCCTCAAAATTAATTATTTTTAATCAGATTTTTTATAGTATCTAATCCTTTGAGGAGCTCTTTTTAATCTTTTGACGCTTTGTTTTTCAAGTTCATCTCTAAATTTATCAGTATTTAAATTATTTTCTGAAACAGGTGATTTGCTTTCTTTTTCGAAATATTTTTTTATACCCTCTTGTATTAACACTTTTGCCATATTACTTACTGTCCTAGATTCATTATCGGCCAAAATAGTTAATTGCTCACATATTAATTCTGGAAGAACTACTTGAATTCTGGGGGATTTAGGCTTCCCATTAGTTGAGTTTTGGCGGGTAGCCATGAGTCAAAGTTGATAACTGTTACTTATTAGTATACACAGTTAGTCAAGGATACTATCTTTGTGTATATTATTAATAAGGCAATTTATGTCCGTATCAATTAATTGTTTTATTGTCCCATGAAAAATTCAAGAAAAATTGATTCTCCGAAAAGGTCGATAATTGATAAACCGAAAAAAAGATTAGTGAATGCTGATTCTCACGATAATGAAAATAGTGACGTTTTGGTATCAGCTGTAATTAGTCCATATTTGTTAACTCATCTTCACCATATACTTCAGCAGTCTGAGTATTATGCCCAAAAAGATGGTAGAAAATCTCACGCAGCTAACTTTGCGAAACTAAGAAAAGTTTTATGTTTAGACGCAAGAAGTATGGCAGATGCCTCTGCAAAAGAGATAAAAGATGTGGATAATGATTTATCTAATAATAAATTTAATGAACAAAATGTAGCTTGAAGTAATAATCTATTAATAAATAGATTTTAAAACCATGTCCAGTAATGCTGAAAAGCTCTATAAGTTAATAGCCAACGATTCAAAAAAGAAACAAAGTCTTTTTATGACAGCCTTAACTAATCCTAAAAAAGCCTTAGATAAAATATGCGATATTGGCAACGAGTTAAATATTTCTGTGACTAAAGAAGAGGTTATTGAATATTTGAGTACTATTGATGATGAGGCAACTAAAATGTGGTTAATCAAGGCTCGAGGAGGTCTTTAGGATAAGGTTTCGAATAATTATTATTTGTATTAGGAATAGGTTTTATTCTTTTGTTGTAGCCACCTCCACCAGCCAAAGTCCAAAAAAACCAATAACTTGGAATTGCAAGGGCTGCAGCTATGAAAATCACTACAATTTGTTCTATTCTTTTCATGATTTAATTTTATTCCACAAAATATTTTTTAGTAAATAAGCCACAGATTTTGTAAATTCTATTTTTAAAACAGTGATTAGATTTGAAGGTGTAAGCAAAATTTATTCTACAGATGTTGTTTTAAAAAATATTAGTTGGGAGATTAAGAAAGGAGAAAAAGTTGGCTTAGTTGGTTCTAATGGTGCAGGTAAATCAACCCAATTTAAGATTTTAATTGGAGAGGTAGAGCAAACAAGTGGAACGATCATCAAAGAGGGAAATCCTAAAATTGCCCATTTAAAGCAAGAGTTTGATTGTAATTTGAATTTTTCAGTGAGACAGGAATTAGAAAGTTCTTTTAAAGATATACAAATTGTTGCCATTAAACTTTTAGAAATTGAGAATAAAATGAAATCGTTAGATATAAAAAAAAATTCCGATGAACTTGAAATATTTGTAAATCAACTCGCAAAATATCAAGCAAAATTCGAAGCTTTAGGTGGTTATAAAATGCAATCTGATGTAGAAAAAATATTACCAAAATTAGGCTTTTCTTTAGAAGATGCTGATAAATTAGTTGGCAATTTTTCAGGTGGTTGGCAGATGAAAGTTGCACTTGGAAAAATAATCTTACAAAAACCTGATTTACTTTTACTGGATGAACCAACCAATCATTTAGATTTAGAAACTATTTTTTGGTTGGAAGAATATCTATCATCGCTTAAAATTGCAGTTGTAATAATCAGCCATGATAGATATTTCTTAGACAAATTATGTAAAAAAATAATTTTTGTAGATAGAGGAATATCTGAAACATATAATGGGAATTATTCTTTTTTTATCGAACAGAAATCTTTGAATGAAGAATTACAAAATAAGGCATATCAATTACAACAAAAAGAAATCGAGTTACAGAAGAGGTATATAGATAGATTTAGAGCTAGTGCAACTAGAAGTGCTCAAGCAAAGAGTAGAGAAAAACAATTAAAAAAGATTTCTAAAATTGAGGCTCCCATAGCAAAATCAAAAAGTCCTGTTTTTAATTTTCCAGAGTGCCCTCGCTCGGGAAAATTAGTTCTAAATATTAAAAATTTGTCTCATAGTTTCGAGGATAAAATTCTTTTTTTAGATATTAATTTAAAGATTTCTTCTGGGGAGAAAATAGCAATTTTGGGACCTAATGGCTGCGGCAAATCTACATTGCTTAAAATTATTATGAAAAAAATATCTCCTGAAATTGGAGAAATTAATCTTGGTAAACATAATATAATTACTAGCTATTATGAACAGAATCAGGCTGAAGCACTTTCACTTGAAGAAAGGGTTATTGATTTAATATGTAGTAAGTCTCCAGAATGGTCCCAAAAAAAAGTTAGAACATTTTTAGGGGGTTTTGGCTTTCAAAATGAAACTGTTTTTAAATATATTAAACAACTCAGTGGGGGAGAAAAGGCAAGATTAGCTTTGGCGCTCATAATTATTAATCCTAGTAATTTCCTTCTTTTGGACGAACCAACTAATCATTTGGATCTGCAATCTAAGGAAAACTTAGAATTAGCAATTAAAAATTATAAAGGTTCATTATTAATCATTTCTCATGATCGGTATTTTATTTCAAAGGTTGCAAATAGAGTTATTGAAATTAAAGATTCAAAGTTATTTTCATATGATGGTAATTACGAATATTTTTTAGAAAAAACTCAAAGCTAAGAAATTTGATTGCTTTTAATAAAATTTACAATTTGCTAAGTAATATCACTCATTTATCTTTACATAGTTTACTGTCGTTGATTAATCTTAAAAATACAAAAATAGGTTTTAATAATTTATATGAAAAATTACGATTTCCAAGAAAAACATTTTCAAATTTCTGATCCTATTGAAAGTTATTTTGAATGCATTACTTCCTGCGATATAAGTGATGGTAGATGTATTTCTAGATGTGTGGAAATACTTAAACGGAATGACAATTAAATTTTTTAGTTATTTTGTAGATTAGTAATATCAGTTGGTAATACTTTTAATTTAATAAATTTATTTTTACGCTTCAATAATATATTTAATTGTTTTTTGATACCATTTTTACTAATTTTTTCTATTACGTCTGATGCTGTTTCAATATCTTTATCGCCTATTTTAATTAAAATATCATCTATCTTGATTCCACTTTTTTCAGCTGGACTGTTCGGTACAACATATCCAACTTTTACGACATTTTTTTTTCTCTCATAAATAATTTCTTCTATTAGGCTAATTCCAATCATTGGATGGATTACTTTGCCATTGTTTAAAAGTTGATAGGCAATTTCCTTAGCTTTATTAATTGGGATTGCGAAACTTAAACCCGCTCCTGGACCCGATCTTATCAACGTATTAATACCAATTACTTCTCCATCGCTATTCAACAGTGGACCTCCAGAATTGCCAGGATTAATAGCAGCGTCTGTTTGTATCAGTTCAAGTTTTTTATCATATATTCCTAATTGATTTACGTTTCTATTTAGATTACTAATAATACCAAGCGTAACTGTGTTTTCCAGTCCGAATGGATTTCCAACTGCTATAGCCCAATCACCAACTTTAATCTTTGAAGAATCGCCCAATTTTGCTTTTGGCCAAGGCCCTCTCCCTTCAATCTTTAGCACAGCTAAATCAGTAAAAGAGTCTTGACCTATCAGTTTAGCGTTTAATTTTTTGCCATTGGTTAAACCAACAGTTACCTTATCTGATCCATTCACTACATGAGCATTGGTCATTACAAGTCCATCTGCAAATATAAATCCACTGCCTTGGTTTTGCTCTATCCTTGGTCGATTTTCGTTAGGTAAATCTAATCCAAAGAATTTTTCAAAATATGGATCTAGAAATATTTGAGAATTTCTTGGAAAATTTCTTTTTTTAACATATCTTTGAGTATCAATTGTCACCACAGCTGCACCGGTTCTTTCTACAGCTTTAGTTATAAAAGATTTGTTCGAACATAAATTAACTTCATTAATTTTTGGTTGACTTAATTGTTGGGATAAGACTTTTACAGGATATCTAATGCCCAATGTAATTAATGAGGCGATTAGTAATAGCTTTTTGATGTCTCTTTTCAATTTTGATTTTTTATGTTCTTCGAGAGATTTAAAACACTGTTTCAGTGTAATTTAAATATAACTACAAATTAAATTTATTGAATTTAGAGAATAATTTAATAACTCAAGGTAGCTAAATTTCTTTTTTTCGGGCTATGATGTTAAAAATATAAATAATTAATTTATAAGTTTGATGACTATCCTATTCCCAATAATATATTCTGCAGCTTTAACTTATTTAGTTTGGAAAGCTTTTAAAGTTATGTCTAATGGCTGGGGTATATCCGATAATAAAAATCAACGATTGAGTACTTCCAGTTTTAAACAAAAAAAGTACACAATTCATCCAGAACTTTTAGATAAATCAGGAAACATAACAGAAGAGGAACTACTAACAGTAAGATTTTCTAATGACAATGACTCTACACTAGAAGAAAAAGGTTCAACAACTGATTAATCAAATTATATCTAGGAAAAAAATTGGAATTAAGAACAAAAATTGTCTCAGCGGTAATAAGATCACTCAAGTTACCACCAAGGTTTCGTTTAAAAATGGTTAAAGAAGATCCAGTGAGACTTGAACTAAGTCTTACTCCTTCTTACGGTAAAAATCCAGTAATTGTTGGTATAGTTGAATCTTTAGATTTAGTCGCTCGAAGAGATAGAGAAGGTAGACTACCCAGAGATCTTCAAGGGACTTGGGACTGGACTGTAAGACATGGAAAAGTTAGTACTGGAGGTTGGAATCCTATGTTAAAAGAAGCATTGCAAACAATGTTTGATACAGGACTGCCAGCCATTGTATTTGAGGAGTTAACTGGAGATGAGTATCGACCTGTTGATGGTGTAAGACATGTTAAATAAATAATTAATTATTTTTCATAAATTCTTCCTTAAAACGTTAAAATAATTTGATAGATAATCTAGTTAATTATGAATAATGACAATCAACCAAGATTTGGGTTCGTAAATTTCGCAGAAACTTGGAATGGCCGTATGGCAATGATGGGTATTTTGATTGGACTTGGTACTGAATTAATTACTGGCCAAAGTATTCTTCGACAAATTGGAATAGGTTAGAATTTTACTTAATTTCTTCAGCTTCCACTTCAATGGTACTTTCACTAGGCTTCTTATCTAATTGATTTTTCTTACTTATATTTTCTAAATCTGCACCGCAATTCATGCAGGTTTCACTTAAACCTAATGATATTGCCCCACAATTACTGCATGTATTAATTTTAGATTTGTAAGAGTTAAAACCTATAAACACTAAAACTAATAATAGAAGAGGAATTAAAAATAAAAGAAGTAGAATATTTCCAACAAAGCTAATGAAAAAGTTAAATCCAAAAATTGGAATTAAGATAAGTGTGATTAATGAGTAGGTAAGAAGATTTTTATTAGCTTTTAGAAAATAATTCACCTTAGTTATCCTTATCTATAATTTCTTTTTTTATTTAGTAAAGTCATACTAGCAATTACTACGCTCCAACACTGTCCAAAATATAAAATCACTCCTAATAGCCATACCCACACAGTAAGTACAAGAAAACCTCCAATAAAACCGTATGCTTGAAATCTTACTCCAAGTGAGAGAATACTTTTACTTACTGCTAGGTTCAAAGTGGTTAGGCCAATTCCAATAAGAAAAGATCCAGGTAACAGTGGTTTCAATGGAACTTTTCTACTGGGTAAAAGTGCTTGTAATAAAAGAGCCATTAAAGAAAAGCCAATTAGTGGTATTGCAAACTGACCAACTTGTAATAGAGGCAACTTTAATAATAAATCAGAAATAAGATTATTAGATTTTGAAAGATTTTCTAAAACGTTACTTGGGATCATCCTAAGATTTGCACTAATTTGATCTAGTACCATTAAAAAACCAATAAAGAATACTATTAAAAAGGCTTCAACTCTATTTCGGAGAAACTTCGAAGCTTGCACTCTCCAAGCCGCATTAACTTTTTTAGAAGGGATTTCGTCCTCCCAAAGCCTATCCGAACCTCTTTGAAGAGATAGATATGCATTTCCTGCGGTAAAAAGCAAAAACATAGCCCCAAGAATACCTGCTCCAAAACCTTGATCTATCAAATTAAATAATGTTGTCTCTACTAACTCCACTACTGAAGGAGGTAAAAGCTGAGCAGCAATGGCAATTATTTGTTGATCTAATCCTTCTTGTTTACCTAGGAACCATGAAGCTATTGAAAGAGAAATTAGAAGGATGGGAAAAAATGATTGAAGTGTGTAGTATGCAAATGCAGCGCTTAAATCAATACAATCAGATTTGCTCCATCGCTCACAAGCTCCCCATAAACTTTTCAGTATCCATGTTGAACTTCTCTGCATATTAATTTTCTTCAAATATTTTATTTATTTACTTAATTTTTATTGTATCTGATTAAGAAATTTTTCAAGCAATTTTTTATTTATGATGCAACTATTTTTCTAATAATAAATTGCCCCATGGCTTTAAAATTTCAAATTTTTCTATAGATCTACAAGCAATTAATGGAAAATTAACATCACTCAAGTCTTCTCCTGTAACTAAATTTAAAGGATCTTTTTCTAACCACTCTAAAGAACAATTGAGTTCTTCTAAGAGCAGCCAGGCTGCTGCAATATCCCATATCTTAGGGGTTGATTCTATTGCTCCGAAAGTTTGTCCCATCGCTACACTCGTAAGATTTAAACTCGATACACCTAAGAGTCTGATTTTGCCAGGAAATACTGAGTTTGGTTTTTTTTGTAAAATTTTTATTGATCTACTACATAAAGAAATGCATTCACTTTGACGATTATTTTGGCTAGGATCTATTTTCTTGTTATTTAACCAAACTCCTTTACCTTTAATGGATACAAACTTTTTTTTCAATGTAGGAATTATTAAAAAAGAAGATTGTGGTTTACCATTAACGAACCTTGCTACAGATATAGACCAGTAAGGAAGACCTGCAGCAAAATTTGTTGTCCCATCAAGTGGATCGACTACCCAGTAAGCTTTTGAATTTGGAATTATCTTTTGCCCTTCTTCACTAAGGACGCCTTCACCTGGAGCTATTGAAGCTAAGCCATCTACGATTGTTTTGTCACTCCATAAATCACAACTTGTTAATAATGATCCATCTGCTTTATTGCTGGCGCTAATATTTCCAAAATCTTTTGTTTGACGTTGACTAACCAATTCAAATAAAGAATCTAATTCAAGTAGTTGCTTATTAGTTAAATTTTGTGGATTCATTTTGGGATATTGCAAATAGATTCTGTTTGTTTAATCGTATTATCGTTATCTAAACAGTTATTACTTATTTCAAGAAAAGTTAATCTTTCTAATTCATCTAAATTCAAATTGTAATTATAAATTGCATTGATATTCTTTGATTTTGCATCACTTAATTCTTTTTGTCTCACTAGTACATCCTTTAAAGTTGATATTCCAACATCGTATCTCAGTCTTGCTAGCCTCAAAGACTCTTTTGTAGATAATATTTCTTTTGAAGTTGACAAGATTTTTTCTTCATTTAATTTCAAATTTAAGTAAGCTTTAGTGATATTTGTTTTTAGAACACTTTTAAGATTGTTAAACGAATATTCTTCCCCTTTTGCTTGAGATTTTCTTGATTTGTATGATTTTTTGTTTTGACCACCATTAAAAATGTTCCATGATAAATTTAAGCTTATTGTATTTGAGTAAGAGGAACCATATTCGTTAGGGTCTATGTCAATTGCCAGAGAATCACCTTTGGTGAATGCACTTGATAATGAGTTACTAATATATATACTTGGCTGATTGGAATTTAGGAAACCCTTTGCCTCATTATCTTTTATTGATTTTTGAAGAGAAATGTTTTTTAAGGAAAGGTTGTTTTCAAGACCATTTTTTATATTTTTATTTAATTTATGATTCCAATAACCCAATAATTTTTGTTCTTTTTTAATTTCGAAATCTTCTTTGAGATTAAGAATTTCTTTTAGTGATATTTTGTTAATTTGATGTTCAATTTTTTTCTCGTAAAGTGTTTGCTTGTCTCTCGAAAGTTGAGCATCGGCTTCAAGTACTTCAAATTTTGTTCCGATACCAGCATCTAATTTAGCTTGAGCATTTTCTAGACTTGTCCTAGATAAATCAAGTGCTGATTTCTTATTGACAATATCCTGAAATGACTTCTGGTATTTATGGTATATATTACTAGCTTCTTGTATTAAGTCTTTTCTTTTAATCTCATAATTATTTTTTGCAATTTTTAAGTTTTCTCTGGCTATTTTGATTTCTGGACCTCTCAGCGGATCGATTAAATCCCATCTGATATTAAGTGAGGGGTTAACGGAAAATTGCGAAGTTTTTGTATTATTTGAATTACTATTATAATTTCGACCAGCAACATATTTGGGTAATCCATTCGCTTGTAAATCTATTGAAGGGTACCTCTTAGCAATTTTGCTTGAAAGATTAAAACTCGAAGCTTCTATTAATTCCTTCAAAGATTTAAGTTCATCATTATTGAGAATGATATTCTTTATTTCCTGTTTATCTATGAATGTTTTATTTTCATTTATGCGTATAATTTCATCAATAGAATACTTGTTTTCGCTTAGTAGGGATTGTTGAAAAGTAACAAAGAAACTCAATGGTAGAAATAAAGTTGTATTTATTATCTTTCTAAGCATAATTTAGAATTTTTTACTGCTGGTTATTCCAATTAGATTATTAATAATATCATTTGAATCATCTAGAACGTGAATTTCGGTATTTAATTGATTTGCAACTTCTTTAATATTTTTATCATCTAAAAATAAATCAGTATTAAATTTTAACATAATAGATGGTATGTAAACAGCTTCTCCTAAATCCTTATTTTTCAGCCCGTGAATTAGATCTTCTCCAGTCAGAAGGCCTGTAACGACTTGATCCTGCCCCCAATAAATACTTGGTAAACCATATAAATTAATTGTTAATCCATCAATTAAGTTTAATTTCTTAACTGTAGGAATTAGGGCTTCATAAACTAATTTACCAACAATCCAACTAACTTTTTTTGGCTTTTTTACTTTTTTGGGTAGTTTTTGGGTCTTCTCTCTTAATGTTTCTAGAAAGTGTCTAATAGTACCAACTCCATTAGATTCTTGTGGCATATTTTCGTAGGTTTTGTAACTAGGTAAATTTGTACCAGCAATTAAATACCATTCGTCTGCTAGCCAACAAAAACGAGTCCCAATTGTATTTTGTAGAGAAGCTTGAATTCTCTCTACTTTTTTAATAGTTTTTTTTGCGTATTCTGGGCATATTGATTTTAATCCATCATTTTCAGGTCTAAATTTTGTAAGTCCTACAGGAACTATTGCAACTGAAAGTACTGTCTGCGAAGATTTTTTATAGAATTCAGCAAGTTCCAAAATTGATTTCTCAAGAATATCTCCATCATTTATATCTGGACAAACAACTATTTGAGCATGTATTTGAATAGAGTTTTTTTCAAACCACGAAATTTGATCAAGTATCACTCCTGCTTTTTTATTTTTTAATAATTTTTCTCTTGTGGCCGGATCAGTAGCATGAACTGAAATAAACAGTGGGGATAGTTTTTGCATAGCAATTCTTTCCCAGTCTTCTTTTTTCAAATTTGTAAGAGTTAAATAAGAACCATATAGGAAACTTAATCTATAATCATCATCTTTTATATAAAGGCTTTTTCTTTTACCACTTGGCTGTTGATCAATAAAACAAAATGGACATCCATTATTGCATTGCTTGATTGAATCAAATAATGCATCTTTAAAATTTATACCTAAATTAACGTCTTGATCTTTTTCAATATTTATATTGTGAATCTCATGATTTTTATCTAAAACTGATATGTCTAAAATTTCTTCACTAATTAGAATCTGATAATCAATTAAGTCTCTTGGTTTTTTCCCATTAATACTAATAATTGAATCACCCGATTCAAATCCTATTTCTTCAGCAATGGAATTAGCTTCAATACTCGCAATTTTTGCAGGGTTGATTTTATAAGTAATATTAGGAACCAAAAGATCATTGGGATCTTCCGTGTAATTAATTTCTTGCCACACAATTTAAGGCCAATACTCTTATTTATATTTATTCTAAACTTATATATGACTCAAAGTGTATTAAATACTTTTAAAAAACTAAATATAGGTGTGAAATTATGGGCCTTTTATTTATTAAAATATGGCATTCGCAGTTTTTTAAAACACGATTTAGATTAATTAAAATAACCTTTTTCATTGAAAGAATTAATTACAAAAAATTTAGAAGTAAAAGATAAATTCAACTATGAATCCCATAAGACAGTTGATTCATACGAAAATAGTTTTTTATCTAATCCTATATCTTTAAGATTGTGGTCTTCTTTTTTTGTAATTTTACCTATTTTTGTTCAAGCCCCTTGGGTTAGATTAGAACCAATAAGTGCTCTTTGTTTTACTTTTGTTATTCTCGCAGTGGCAATTGTTTTGAATCGGAAAGGATCAAATAAATGGTTTATTCTCAGTTCCTTATTACTTGGTATATCAGGTAGTTGGCTTGGTGGATGTTTGTTCTGGGGATGGTTAAGCCCATTTCCTATCCTACACATACCTGTTGAAGCTGTAGTTCTCCCATTAGCTTTAATTGGCCTTGGTACTAATTGGAAAATAGGGTCAAGTTTTTATATCTCTTCTTTATTTGGAACTGCAGTTACCGACATTACAATATTTTTAATCGGAATCATGGATCAATGGAGGCAGGTAATTACTGCAGATTCTGAAAATGCACCAATGATTCTTCAAAAAACTTCAGAGAGTCTTATTCAAATAAAATCATTATCTATTATCGTTTTTGTTGCTCTTATACTTTGGTTTATTTCAAAAGAAATTTTAGATTCTGGCACAATTAATACTACTAGTGGTAAAGCACTCTTAGTTTCTGGTTACGTAATTCAAACGACATTAATTGTTGATGGTATTTTTATTGTTTTAGCAATACTGCAACCAACTTTTAGTGGATTGGTTTAATGTTAAGGCTTCCATTTTCGCAAGAACCCATACCAATCAATAATTGGGATGTAATCGTTATAGGCGCTGGAGCTGCTGGCCTTATGACTTGTCTTGAATTACCCGCAAATTTAAAAGTGCTTCTTTTAAATAGAAATACTAGTAAGGTATCTTCCAGTAGATGGGCTCAAGGAGGAATTGCATCTGTTGTTAGACAAGATGATTCATTTGATCTTCATGCTGAGGATACTTTAAAAGCAGGTGATGGACTATGTGATTTTCAAGCTGTAGAAATGCTAGTTAAAGAAGCTCCAGGTTGTGTAGAAAGGTTGCAGAATTTAGGGATGATTTTTGATAAAAGTTCTGATCAACTAGCTACTACCTTGGAAGCAGCCCATTCACGAAGAAGAGTCTTACATGTTAAAGATCGTACTGGACGAGCATTAGTCGAAGTTCTAGAAGATCATATTGAGAATCAAAAAAATATTCTTCACTGCAGGGGTGTAAGAGTAACTGAACTTCTCATTGAAAATAAAGAATGTAGAGGAGTTCAGGTTCTTGATGGAGCAAATTTATATTGGATTAAATCTAGAGCTGTTGTTTTGGCTACAGGTGGGGGTGGGCACTTATTTACAAATACAACAAATCCTGCTCAATCCTCTGGTGAAGGGATTGCTCTTGCATGGAAAGCAGGAGCTGCTATCGAAGATTTAGAGTTTGTGCAATTTCATCCAACAGCTTTAAAATTTTATGGTGCACCTTGCTTCTTAATATCTGAGGCACTTAGAGGGGAAGGAGCGATTTTAGTTGATAAAAATGGTGAAAGTCCCGTTAAAAAGCTTGAAAATCGTGATCTAGCTTCTAGAGATCAGGTAAGTAGAGCAATTATGAAAAATATGCATGATAATAATGTAGACCATGTTGGCTTAGATCTTCGGTATATTGACCCAGAAAAAATTGTAGAGCGCTTCCCCACGATCTTAAGTCGATGTCAGGATTATGGCGTTAACCCTTTAAATGAGGTTATTCCCGTTGCTCCTGCAGCTCATTATTGGATGGGAGGTGTTAAAACTGATCTAAATGCATCTTCAACAAGAAAAGGATTATATGCCGTTGGAGAAGTCGCTTCTACAGGTGTGCATGGTGCTAATAGGCTGGCAAGTAATTCACTGATGGAGTGTCTTGTTTTTGCAAGAAAAATGTCTTCAATTGTTTTGAATGACCTTTCTAAATTTGAAAAATTTGATAGATCATTTCAAGAGTTTGATATTGAAGATCCTAAAGAAGATCAAATTTCTATAATTGCTGAAAAAATTGATGAACTAAGAAAACTATGTTGGTTAAATTTAGGTGTATCTCGAAATAAGGTAAATATGAGTAAATTTTTAAATTATATTCAAAATGATATAAATAAATTACATAAAAATGATTTACTAAATAGTCTTGAACAAATAAAATTTGATCAAAAAATTAAACTTAGTGAACCCAATAGGAGGGCATTAAATCTTTTACTTGATTTAAAGAATAGACAAATAACCACCATAACTTTATTAAAAGCTTGTCTATTTAGAGAAGAAAGTAGAGGAGGGCATTATAGAGATGATTTCCCTAGTAAAGATAAAAATTGGGAATGCCATACTAGACAACAGTTAGATCAAAAAATTCAAAAAAGATTTATTAAAAATTAAGATCTCCCTGATAGTCAGTTTTTTTTGCTAACTCATTTAATTCACGCGTACCACTAATAATTTCTCCATTTATTTCCCAAGAAGGAAATCCACTGATTCCTTTCGTTTGGCATAGCTCATACTCATTATCTTTACCATCTTTAGCACACTCAACTAATTTTAATTCTTTAACTGCTTCCTTACCAAATAATTGTTTCTGATCGTGGCAATGCGGGCACCAGTATGCACTATACATAACAATATTTTTTTCTCTTAAAAATTTTGCAAACTTTACCTTCTGGGGAGAGCTTGAAGTGGTAATTATTGGCGATAAATTTTCAGTGGGGTTTGTAATATCAATAGCATTAGAGGGGTCAACGTTTGTTGACCAAATTAGCCCCCCAGCAGGACACTAATGGCTATAATGAAACCTCGAAATATCATAGGTTCTCTACTTTCGAACTTTGCTCCAATCATAGAAACTATAAAGATAGAAAACGATAAAATTGCTGAAAGTATACAAAAAAAACAATATGCTCGAATTTTAAAAAACATTATATTTATCAATAAAAAGCTAAATGTTGATGACGCACAAGAAATTAGAAATACTAACCACCATAAAAACTTATTTAGTTTATATTTTGGGGAAATTAAATTAATCGAGAGTATTATTGTGATCACTAATATTGATAAATATGTTACAAACCCAGCTAATGATAGAGGTATATTAACTTGATTATTTTCAAATAAAGTACCCCAAGGGCTATTTAAAACTGTTTCACAACCATTTTGTATCCCTGGGCATGAAAGAGAAGTAAATAATCCCCAGTTTTTTAAAGTAATCGATCCTGTATCAACTATGCCTATAGTGCTAAGAATTGCGATTATGATTTTTGGCCATTTCAAATCTTTTTTATATCTTCTGTTTAAAGTCTGAAGGCCCATACAAAAAGGAAGTTTGTTATTTACATTATCTATCCTAATATTATCTTGGCATGAGAGTTATATACGAAATGCTGTTTTAATCTTTTTATTATTATTTTTAAATTTGTGAAACAAAATAGCTTCAATGTAAAAGAAAAAAAACTATCTAAGGTTGCATTCAGTCATGTTGGTTGTGAGAAAAATCTTGTTGATACTGAACATATGCAAGGCTTACTCGATAAAGAGGGTTATGAAGTTGACAGCAATATAAATGACGCAAATGTTGTTGTTGTAAATACTTGCAGTTTTATTGAAACAGCTAGAGAAGAATCTATTAGAAAAATTCTAGAATACACAAATCAAGGAAAGGAAGTAATAGTTGCAGGCTGTATGGCTCAGCATTTTAAAGATGAGCTTATAAAAGAAATTCCTGAAATAAAAGGTTTGGTTGGAACAGGAGATTATCAAAAGATAGCCAAGGTTTTAGACAGAGTAGAAAAAGGGGAAATCGTTAATGAAGTTTCAAAAATTCCTGAATTTATTGCAGATGAGAAAATGCCTCGTTATGTAAATAAAAATAAATTTGTTGCTTATCTTCGCATTGCTGAAGGCTGCAACTATAATTGTGCTTTTTGTATTATTCCTAAGTTGAGAGGTCCTCAAAGAAGTAGAACAATAGAATCTATAGTTTCAGAAGCCAAAAGCCTTGCAAAAAAGGGGATTCAAGAAATCATATTAATTAGTCAAATAACAACTAATTATGGTCAGGATATTTATGGGAAACCATCATTAGCCAAACTTTTGAATGAGCTTTCTAAAGTTTCAATTCCTTGGATAAGGATACATTATGCTTATCCAACAGGTTTAACTGATGAAGTTATTAGAGCTTTCAAAGATTCAAAGAATATAGTGCCTTACTTTGATTTACCACTTCAGCATAGTCATCCAGATGTGTTGAAGAGTATGAATAGACCTTGGCAAGCTTCTTTGAATGAATCAATTTTGGAGAAAATTAGAGAAGAAATTCCATCTGCTGTATTAAGAACTAGTCTTATTGTTGGTTTCCCTGGAGAAAAAAAAGAACATTTTGAACATCTTCTCGATTTTTTGAATAGGCATAAATTTGATCATGTGGGAGTTTTTATTTTTTCTCCTGAGGAAGGAACTGCAGCTTTTCATTTGCCAAATAAAGTATCTCCAGAGGTTGCAGAGGCAAGAAAAGATAACGTTATTTCAGTTCAACAAAATATCTCTAAAGAAAAAAATCAGACATATGTTGGTTCAAAAATGAAGATTTTGGTAGAACAAATATCAGATAATAACGAATTAATTGGTCGGTCCTACAATTTCGCGCCTGAAATTGACGGAACTGTAATTTTATCTGTTAAAGAGAAAATTGATTTCAAAAATTATATTGGTAAATTTGTTGAAGCAAATATTTCTTTTGCGGATGAATATGATTTATATGGAGAGTCTATTAAAATTTTATAGTTTTTTAAATTAATTTAACTGCTCTTAATAGCTTATCTAATGCGAATGCAGCTCCAAACCCAAAACCAATAAATGCAAAATAGAAAATGATGTTCATTAATTTTTTTATTTTTATTTAATTTAACATCAGATGAAAAGATTAGATTTTTTCGTTTAATTTCTTAATCTTGGATATATGGTAATTTTTTGTATAAACATTCTTCTGCTTTTTGTAGTTCCCTGCCTAAATATAGAGAATGATCGAATCTTGTTATTAAGTCATTTCTTTCTTCAGTGATCAATATTCCAAGTTGTTTCGCACTAATTCCTTCAAAAAGTTCATTACAAACTCTTTTATTTTGAGAGTCGCATTTAATTGGTTCATTTGTTTCTGGGTCAAGCGCATATCCATCATCATTAATATTATTTAGAAAGTGCTCTAAAATTATTTTATTTTCTTCTAAATCTACTTTTATAATGAAATAACCGTTTGGATCTAATTCTATATATCGGTTGGATAGACTATTATCAATCTTTATTTTTTCATCTAAACTTTGACTTGAATCCATTTTGGGAATTTAATTTCAAACTATATTACTAATATAATCTTTTATAAAGCCGAATAATTTTTTATTTAAAGGGTATAGATTTATTTTCAAAATCAATTTCCATCTCGGTTTGTTTATTCACTTCATTTAGCCAAGGACTAATTATATTTTCCATATTTTTGTCAAACCACTTATGCATGCTAATAGTGCTTTTTGCAAAAAACCCCCTCCGTCTTTTATGTTTACCTCCTGCTCCAGGATCAAACAAATGGATACTATTTTTTATTGCCCATTCAATTGGCTGGTAATAGCATAATTCAAAATGTAAATAAGATATTTCTTCTTGACTACCCCAATATCTACCCCATAATTTGTTTTGATTTTTAACGCACATCGACATAGCAAAAATTTCATTTGAATCATGTTTTGATGCACTAAAAAGTAAAAGATTTTTTTTATTATCAACCAGTGTTTCGAAAAATGTAGATGTTAGATATTTACTTCCCCAAACTCCCCACCTCGAGCAATGCTGTTCATAAAAATTATGCATTTTTTTGAGGATTTCATGGTTGATATCATCTTCATTAAAAATTTCTACTTTAATATCTTGTTTAGTAATTGATTTCCTCTCTTTTTTTATATTTTTTCTCTGATTAGAGTTAAATCTAGAAAGAAAATCATTAAATGTTTTTTCTCCATTACTCCTCCATTCACTGCTGGAATTTATCCATTCATGGTATCCCAAAGATTTAAGATGGTTGCCCCAACTTTCATCAATATATAAAAAATTACAACTTAGAATTTTGTTTGTAATCGCAAAGCTTTCGATGTGGTTTATAAGTAAATTTGTAATTTCGTTCTTGTCTTTATTTTTTTTATAAAGAAATTGATATCCATTTACAGGACTATAAGGACTCATTCCAATTAATTTAGGGTAATAATTTAAATTCAGCTCTTGAGCCAATCTTGCAAATGATTGGTCAAAAATGAATTCTCCATAGCTATGATTTTTTAAAAAAAGTGGGGCAATTCCTAATATCTCTTCATTTTTAACAGCAACAAAATATAGTGGCTGCCAACCAGTTTCTCTTGAAACACTTTTTGATATCTCAAGGTTTTTAATCCAAGTCCATTCATAAAATGGATTATTAATTTCATTTGCTAATTCATTCCATATCTCCTTGGAGATTTCCTTAATTGATAATTTGACTTCAACTTTATGTATTGGTTTGTTCATTTGTTATTGAATCTATTTTAGATTTTTTTGTAATGAATATGGATTTCATTATTCATTAAATTTTTAATTGATTTTATTTCCCATAGTCTTTCGAGATTAAAAATCGCATTTGTTTGTTCTGGAGGGATCCATGTATATCTACCTCCAATAATTCGTGGAATTATTGTAATTTTTATATCTGTTATTAGATCCTCTTTTATAAATGAATTTATAAGTTTTGCACCTCCTAAAAGAGCTAAATCATTTATCCCTTGTTTTTTGAGTGAAATTAAAGTTTTTTCCCATGAATCTTCGAAAAAGAGTTCTTTCTCGAATTCATTATTCGACGAATTATTAACTTTACATGAGCTTATTAGCCATCTTCTAATTGGTTGACGAAAATATTTCCAATTACTGTTAAATTTTTTGCTATTTGAAGCAACTATAGAAATTGGTTGACTTTTTGATATATTTACTTCGTCATTATCATTTAGATTTTTAACTAGGTAAGTTGATTGATGAGCTATTAAAGTACCTAAACCAAAAATAGTGGCGTCAACCATTGATAAGTTTTGATTTAATATTTTTTTATCTTCATCGCTTCCAAGATGTGATTCTCCACCTCCAGGAAATGCAATTCTCCCATCAAGACTTGATGCTATAACAATTATTACTCTTGGGATACTCAAGTTTGCGTTACTAAACTATTTTCAAATTTCAACTTCAATGAATTGGTTAACTTTTGATCTACGTAAATTTCTGCAGCATTATTTGGACTCTCTTGGAGTCTTATTTTGTGTAATGTTGCACCAAGTTGATGTATTGGTTTTTTAAGAATATCAGAAATATATAAAGCTATATTTTCAGCAGTTGGAACACAATTATGGAAAAATTCGATGTCTTTATTAAGAAAAGTATGATCTAGTTGTTCAACAACTAAATCGTTAATTATCTCTTGGAGGGCAGATAAGTCGCAAACCATTCCTGTTCTTTTATCAATGTCTCCTTTTACAGTTATATCGACAAGATAGTTATGACCATGTCCATTTACTCTGGCACATTTTCCATAGATTTTTTTATTTTCATCAAAGGATATCTCTTCTTTTGCAAGTCTATGAGCTGCTGCAAAATGAGTTTGTACTGTTAAAAATGCTTCCATGTTTTTTCCAAAATAATCTGCCCATAAATTTGGGTTTTCATAAAGTCTTAGACTTGTAAGAGGTAAATCATCCTTCAGACGATGCCAAATGACGTTTACTAATGCTTCAGTTGTGGGAAGTATACCCTCTTGATTATCAACATTAAATTCAGGCCAGACATCATTTAAAAAACGAAAATCTAATTGTCCAGTAACCTTATCTTTAATGGAGTGTTTTACATCAGAGAGATTAAGTACCATTCCATCAGAGTCTAGTTCTCCACCCATTGAAACAATAAGTTCATAATTATGACCATGACCCGGTGCAATACTGCACTTTCCAAAAAGAGATAAATTTTCTTCTGGGCTTTTTTCAGGAAGCCAATAACGGTGACTAGCACTAAAGCAGGCACGTCGAGTTATGACGCATTCACGTCCTTTTCCATGTAATGGTTTGGATTGTGTAGAAGTCATATCTGTCTGCGATAATACTATCTTAAGGTTTTAAGTACGCTTTTGTCTTTATGGAACAATCTATTATCAAAAAAACAGTTCATACGATCAAGGGCAGAAGCATATTTTTAATAGGAATGATGGGTTCTGGTAAGTCACAAACTGGTTTGAAGCTGGCTGAATTATTGAAGTATAAATATATTGATTTAGATTCATTCATAGAGAAGTTGGCAAAAAAATCTATCAATCAAATTTTTAATGATGAAGGAGAAGATAATTTCCGTGAATTAGAGGCAAACTGCCTTAAAGAAACTATCAAAATTCCTTCATTAGTAATCTCAACTGGGGGAGGAATAGTTACCAAATCGGAAAACTGGGGAATCTTAAGACAGGGAATAATTGCTTGGATAGATCTCGACAAAGATATAGCAATTGAAAGATTGAAAAATGAAATTAAAAATAGGCCACTTCTTCAGGGAAAGAATCTAAATGATCTATATATGAGCATTTTTAAATCTAGAGAAAATTTGTATTCTCAAGCAGATTTAAGAATTCAAGTAAAAAAAGAAAATATTGAAGAAGTTGCTATGAAAATAATTAATGCAATTCATAAAGAAATAATTACTTAATCTGGTTCAATTCTTACTGCAAACCATTTGATAACGTATCCTAATTTTATTTCTAATTCATAAGTGCTTTCCAATAATTCTTCAAAAAATTCCTGATCAGGATCTTCTATATTTTGATATATTGTTTGTGTTTCTGTCTTACTAAGCCAATTCTTTAACCATAAAATTGCTTCTTGCTTTGATACAATTTTTTCTTTTGAATCTGGCTCTAATAATACATAATGATCTGATGCTCTTATTAGTGGATTTGACATAATGAAAATTCTTTTTGGATTAATTCTTTGCTTGATTTTTCAAGGAATTTTTTTAGAAAGTTCTTTTGCTCTAGTAGATTCTAACGTACGAGAGTTTTTGGAAAATCGTGTAAATCAATGGCCAGAATTATATTTGCCAAATTTTAAATTATCAGATACTTCTAAGGATTTAATTTATCCTAAATGGTTTGAGGGGAATTGGCTTGTTACTTCTCAAGATATAGTTAATGATTCAGAAGAGCCAGTTACTTATAAAGTAAATTTCTTTAAGAATGCTTCAGATTTAATTGTTGGTAATCGTGCAAAAAATTCTGAATCTATTGGAAAAGCAATATTTGGTGAAACCTTAATTAAGGTTGTAAATGATCCTCAATCTATTAATAATCAAATTACTTATTTAAAAGATGATTTTTATATCGATTCAAGAATTACAGGGAGAAATCAGATCCAAGATGATGATGTTTTTTTCGCAGATGAGCTAGTTATACAAACAGCACATAAGCCAGGTGCTTCAAGGATTAATCAGGTAGAGACCATTAGTAAATTTCAAAAATGTTCCGAAGAAATATTGGAAGTTGATAATTCAATCAAACCATCAATTTGTGGAGTGCAATATGTTGCTTCTTATGGTTCAAAAGTTGGTGATGCTTCTATTCATGCTATAAAAACAAATAAATATAAATTGAAGTTTGAATTTATTGAGAGTTAGCACTAAAAAGATATTCTTCTAAGTTGTTCCTCCAAATGAAAAGATTTTCTAAATAAGGGTTGTTTATGTATTCTTGGCTTCCCTCTCCTGAGAGAATTGGTCCTGCAGACTTTGGAAATTTAAGAAGGGATAATTGAGCAGCAATTGAAATATCTGCGATTGATAAACTATCTCCAACTAAATATTTCTTGTTGATCAAGGATTTTGATAAAGCTTCCAGTAATTTTTGGAGTTCTAAATTATCTTTAGAAGACAAAACTACATTAGAAATTTTACTAAGATTTTTAAAAGGTAATTTATCAACAATACTTTTAACTGAAGAAGGTATTTCATCTGGAAGTAATGCAGTTCTTAGCTGTGGATTTTCAATTGCAGATTTTATTAAAGCTTTTCTACAAGTTGTAGCCATTGTAGTATCTGCCCAGTCTTCAATTAGTTTGCATTTTGCAAATAACATTGGATCCTCCGGAAAGAGTGGATTGTTTTCATTTTTTTTATCTAAATATTCGCAAATAATTGAAGAGTCATTAATAACTTGTTCATTACTATCGACTATTACAGGTACTTGTTTTTGACCTGATAATTTAAAGATTTCAAATTGGCCTATTCCAGGTGTTACTTCTTCAACTCGATATTGCAGTTTTTTTGCATGAAGAGCCATTCTTGTTTTTAAACAAAAAGCACTATGCCTAAATTGATATAATGTAATCATGCTGTTTAATGTTTGTTAAAACTTAGCTAAAAAAGTAATCTATTTGTGGAGCTGATGGGCGAATTTTTCTCTAATGTTGCGAGATATCCAAAGTACTTGATATCTATCATTGTTGGGGGACTTGTTGCTTTGCTTGAACCTTTATTCAAGAATAGATCAAATCCACTCACAATAGTAGGTTTGATATCTTCGGTCTTAAGTGCTTTCATAACTGTTTATTTTGTCTTGCAAGCGATGACAAACCCAATAAATTTACAACCATAATGCCAAATAATTACCGTCTTGCAAAAGTTTCTTCTCTTTTGAAGAAAGAAATAACCCTTATTTTGCAGAATGATTTGGAAAATGATCTTATTAGAGATCATTTCGTCAATATTTCTAAGATTGATTTATCAGGTGATTTGCAACACTGTAAAATTTACATAACTTCAACTGCTGAAGAGAAAGTAAGGAAAGAGATTGTGGAAAACTTGAATACTGCTAAAAGCTCTATAAGGCATAGTTTAGGAAAAAGAATTGAGATGAGAAGAGTTCCAGAGATAATTTTTAAAGACGATGTTGTTCTTGATAAAGGATTATCGGTCTTGAAACTTCTCGATGAATTAAAAAATAAAAATCAAAATAATAATTTTGAGGAAAAGGATGCCAAAAGTTGATCTACCCCTTGATCAAAGAAATATAATTATTACTCGATCAAAAGAAGGGATATTGGATATAAAAAAGATTTTCACAAGCAAGGGTGCTAATGTATTTGATTTGCCTGCAATAAGTATTGGTGATCCTGATGATTTGAATCCTCTTGACGAAGCATTAAATCAAATAAATGATTTTCATTGGATTATTTTTTCCAGTAGTAATGGGATCAAATTTGTGGATAAAAGACTTAGATACTTTAATAGTTCATTAAAAGAATGTTCTAAAAAAACAAAAATCGCCGTAGTCGGAGAAAAAACATCAAAAACTCTTGATGATTTTGGGATTAAGGCTGATTTCATACCTCCAGAATTTGTTGCTGAAAGTTTAATTGATAATTTCCCAGTATCTGGTTATGGACTTCGAGTTTTTGTACCAAGAGTTCAGACAGGTGGTCGGGATCTAATTGCAGATCAATTTAGAAAGGCTGGTGCTCGTGTATTTGAGGTTGCTGCATATGAAACTAGATGTCCTGAATCAATCCCGGAAGAAACAATTGATATTATTTCTAATCGAAAAGTAGATGCAATTATTTTCTCAAGCGGTAAAACGGTAGTAAATGCTGCTTTTTTACTAGAAAAAAAACTTGGTAAACAATGGTTAAATTATTTTGATCAGATTAAGTTGTTATCTATTGGACCTCAGACAACAAAAATATGTAACAAGATTTTTGGAAGAGTTGATAGTCAGGCACAAAAATATACCTTTGAAGGACTGCTAGATCTGGCAATTAATATTTTTAGTTAGAAAACTTTTTTGAATAGTTCTTTTCAACTAAATCTTTGAACCTATCAATATTGGCCTGTAATTCGTTTGTTACCATTTTGCCTAAGATATTTTCTTCCATAAACCTTGCAATCATTTTAGGTAGCTCATAAGTTATTGCTAAATTTACCGTTGTGATTTGATCAGTTTTACTTTCGAAAACTACTGATCCCTCAGTTGGTAAACCTCCTATTGATTTCCATTTAAGTTTCCTTTTCTCTACCCTTTCTGTAATTTGAGCTTTCCATTTAAATCTAAAGCCATTTGCAGCTAAAGTCCATTCTGTTAAATCTGGTAACGTATTAGTTTCTTCATCAACTGTTTTTACAGATTCAATCCAGCTCATCCAAAGCGACATTGAGTCTAAATCGCTCCATGTGTCCCATACATTTTCAAGAGGCGCATTAACAACTGTTATTACGTCATGTTTTAGCCAAGTACCCATTAATTAACTTACTGCAAGATTTTTTGCTAATTCGGCTTTCTTCTCTAAAATTGCGGCGGCAGCTAAATGACCACTCATTGTGGCTCCCTCCATAGAGTCTATATAATCTTGTTTTGTATAACTACCAGCCATGAAGAAATTAGATATAGACGTTTTTTGATCGGGTCTGAAAGGTTCCATACCGGGAGCTTCTCTATAGAGTGATTGTGGAATTTGTACAACGTTACTCCAAAGCAATTTAAGGTTTTTTGAGGATGGAAATAGACGGCGAACCTCTTTATCAATTTCTTTTGTAATTCTTTCTGTGGATCTTCCCATCCATCTATCGCCAGGAGTTAAAACACATTGGAGAAGCGATCCCATATCTTTTTTTCTATAGTCTGCTGGACTTGCTAATGCTAAATCAGCAAAACAACTGAAAGAGGCATCAGCAGAATAAAGAAGGTTATCTAGTCCAATTGGTTCGTTTCCAGTATTATCTTTTTGTAATTCAGTAACCCAACCGTCATATCTTAATTGGATTGTGGCAACAGCTACAGCTCTCAGTTTTTTTAAACCTTCAAATTCTTTAAATTGATACCATTCTTTTGGAATTATTTTTTTTATTCCAGGAACATCACAGGCAGCTAGAAATTTATCTGCAAACACTGCCTTAGTTCCTTCAGGAGAGGATAATTTTAATTGATTTACTGAATAAGAGGAAGATTCCTTTTCATAAATGATTTCATCTACCTTATGGTTAAGATGTATTATTGCTCCTTTGTTTGTGATGTAGTCGACAATAGGTTGCGTTAACCACTTATGTGGGGAACCTTTTAAAAGATTAAGTTTTGAGGCTTCTGTTTTTGAAGCAAACATCATAAATATAGTTAGCATGCATCTTGCTGAAATATCTTTGCAATTAATAAAACCTAATGCATACGCGATAGGATCCCACATTCTTTCTAAACTTTTTTCACTTCCACCATGGTTTAAAAACCATTCTTTAAAACTAATTCTATCTAGATCTCTAATTATTTTCATCGCGCCTTCATAGTCTATCAATCCTCTAACGATTGGACTTGTCCCTAAAGCCAAGGCATTTCTGAACTTATCTACCCAAGTGAGTTGTTCAGTGGTAAAAAAAGCTTTAAGTCCGTTGAATGGAGCACCTAAAGGGAATCTGAAGTCTAACGATTTTAAATTACCACCATTATTGATAAATAGATGAGTATGATTTTTCGGGAGTAAATTGTCTAAAGCTCCTACTTTTTTCATTAATTTAAACAGATTTGCATAATTGTAAAAAAATACATGTAAACCCATTTCTATGTGGTTGCCATCCTTATCTTCCCAACTTCCTACTTTACCTCCCCAAAATGACCTGCTCTCGTAAATTTCTACTTCGTGGCCTTCATCAACTAAATTGACTGCTGCTGTAAGACCAGCTAATCCAGAACCAACAATTGCAATTTTCACTTTTTCTTAGAATTATAACAAATCAAGTTTGGATAACGTTTGTTCTATGCATCCTATCGATTAAGTTTTTATATTATAAATAGTAGAAATCCCTCGTTTATGGAAAATATAGAAGTTAAACAGGAAATTAAAAATTCTGATGATGGCAAAGGTATCTTAATTACGAATGATGCTATAGAACAAATTGCAAATTTATTGAAGGGCCAAAGTGATAAAAAAGCACTAAGGGTAGGAGTAAGATCTGGCGGTTGTAGTGGGATGAGTTATACGATGGATTTTATAGGAACTGATGAAATAAATCCCGATGATAAAGTTTATGATTATTCATTAAAAGCTGATCAAAGCTTTCAAGTTGTTTGTGATCCTAAAAGTCTTTTATATATTTATGGAATGCAGTTAGATTTTAGTAAGGAATTAATTGGAGGTGGCTTTAACTTTGTAAACCCCAATGCTTCTCAAACTTGCGGTTGTGGAAGCTCATTTGCAGTTTAATAAATAATGAATAACGAAATTAATCCCATCGAAGAGGATTTTAATGCAGCTTTATCAAGATATAAAGCAGGGCAAGATTTAATTCCAATCGTTCAAGATTTTCAAAAAATTATACAGCAAATTCCAAATCATTTTGCTGCTTGGACTTGTTTATCATGGCTTCAATTACTTTTGAAAAATAATGAAGAAGCTTTGTCAGCTGCCAGACAAGCTGTTCGATTAAATCAGCAAGATCCACAAGCAAGAATGAATTTGTCCTTAGCTCTTTTGGCTACCAATAATAAAGGTGTTAGGGATCATATTGAGTTAATAAAAAAAATGTCTATGATGATGCCAGATGTGAAAAGTGAGTTGAAAGAATCTGTTGAAGACGGATTAAGTAGATATCCAGATTGGCCTGAGTTAACCAAAGTAAAAAAATGGTTGGAATTTTAAATTGTTTAAGATTTTAATTTTAAGTAATGGGCATGGAGAAGATCTATCTGGCAGTCTAATAGCTAAACAATTCGTAAAAAGTGGTTATTCTGTTCATGCTTTGCCAATTGTTGGTATGGGAAACCATTACGAAAAAGAAAAAATTAAGATTATCGGTAAAACGAAGGAATTTAGAACTGGAGGAATTGGTTATAATTCTTTTAAGGGAAGACTTATTGAAATATTAGGAGGAGAAATATTTTATCTTCTAAAAAGATTATATTTAACTTTTAAAATAAAAAAAAAATATGATTATTTTTTTGTAGTTGGGGATATTGTGCCACTTTTTTTTGCATGGGTTTGTAATAAAGATTTTTTTACGTATCTAGTTGCTTATTCCAGCCACTATGAAGGGAAGTTGAAATTACCATGGCCTTCTAAATTTTTCTTGCTCTCACAAAAAGCAAAAAAAATATATACGAGAGATTCCCTTACAGCTAATGATTTAACTTTGCAGTTAAAAAAGAAAGTGTCTTTTTTAGGCAACCCATTTATGGATAAGTTTTTTCCTAGAAACGAAGAATTAAATAAAGATGAATTTAGTATTGGATTATTTCCAGGAAGTAGATTCCCTGAGATTTTAGATAATTTTGTTTTAATTTTAGAGGTATTAGAGGCATTGTCAGATTTAAAATATTTTCAAAAAATTCAGTTTAATTTTGCAATTGTTAATGCTCTATCTTCATCAAAAATAAAGGAGATATTTCAAAAAAGAGGATGGCTAAAAATAGAAAATATAAAAGATAATAATCTCCTGAAATTCCAATATAAATTTTTAGAAGTAAATATATATTGGAATAATTTTGACAAAATATTATTGAAAAGTAGATGCTGTATTAGCATGGCAGGAACAGCAGCAGAGCAAGCGATTGGATTAGGAAAACCGGTTATACAGATTGAAGGTAAAGGTCCACAATTTACAAAAACTTTTGCAGAAGCGCAAAGACGTTTACTTGGGAAATATGTTTTTTGTGCCAGTAATTTTAAAGATAAAAATGATCAAATCAATCAGACAATTAAATTGATCATAAAAATAATATACCTTATACAGCTAAATAAGAAGTTTATGATCTCATGTAATGAAAATGCTAAAAAAAGACTGGGTGAAAATAAAGCTTGTTTTAAAATGGTTGATGATATGAATATTTTTATAAAAAATGACTAAGGAGAATAATCAAAATAAGTTAAAACAAATTATCGATAATTTGTTATTAATAAATTTATTTACAGTCATTTTTTTTGCAATATTTTTTATTTTTGCAATCATCATGCAATTTAATGGGATATTTATTTTTATTAATTTTATTCAGATAGTTTGGAATCCTCTTGTAGTTCCATTGATAACAATTCTTATTATCGGTGCTTTAGTAAACGGTATTAATTCTTGGTGGAGGCGTAAATTGCTTTCTCAAGAAGAGGATATTTAAAATTATAATTTTTGATTTTACTGCTAATTACTTTTTGTCCTTCTAAAACAACTTTCGCTCCATCTCCTAACAATATTTTTAAAACCGCTCCAGGCACTGGAAGTAAATTAGGTCTATTAAGACATTTGCCTAAAGTCTGAGAAAATTCTTTCATTAATACTGGATTTGGTGCAACAGCATTAAATACTCCCGAATACTTTTTATCAACTAATGCTTGAATAATTAATGCACATAAATCAGTTCTATGAATCCAACTCATCCATTGCTTACCATCTCCAATTGGTCCACCTAATCCAACTTTAAATATAGGGAGCATTTTCCCTAATGCTCCTCCATCTTTCTCTAGAACAATTCCAATTCTAAAAATAACTAACCTTGAGAAAAATGGTTTTTCAGCGGCGACCGCTTCCCATTTTTTGCAAAGATTAGATAAAAAGTCTTTTCCTCCAGGACTATTTTCAGTGAATTCACTAGACAAACTTGTACCGTAATAACCTATAGCAGATCCATTTATAATGACTTTTGGGTTTATTTTTAAATCTTTAAGGGTCTTCATCATAAATTTCGTGGTGTTAATACGACTATTTTCAATCTCCTGTTTTTGTTCAGAAGTCCATTTTTTTTCTGCTATAGGTTCTCCCATCAAGTTAATAATTCCATCTGTCTCTCTTAAAATATTTAGAAGATTTTCGTTATTCCAGTTTTTTTCTTTTGATAAATCTATTTGAAAAAATTTAAACTTATTGAAATCTAAATCAAGCTTTAATTTACTAATGGGTTTTCTACTTACAATGTATATTTCATGATTTTCATTGAGTAGTGTTGGTACTAATTCTTTACCAACAAATCCAGTGCAGCCAAGCAGTAAAAGACGCATATCTTATAAATGTTTATCATTTAAGGCTATTAAATTTTTTAGACGTTTGTAATTATTATTCCGGTATAAATTTTTTTCAATAGTTTTCAAACAAGTTTTTGTATAATAAACTTCAAATAACTTTCTTGAATGTATTATGACAGATTCTATTCCAAAGAAACCTCTCAAGAAAGGAAGCTTAGTTTTTATCGATAGAGAAAATTATATAAAAAGTATCGAAGCGCTAGCCAGTGATGATGATCTACCTAATTATGTCTTTGAAGGTCCTGGAGAGATTCTTTCAGTCAAAGATGAATATGCTCAGGTTCGATGGCGCAGACCTGTTCCAGATGTTTGGTTGAAATTAGATCAACTTAAAGAATATACTCAATAAAATTTTTATATCTAAAAGTTTTTATTTTTTTTCTCTATAGACATCTTTGATTGTATTCTTTTTGCTTCTTTGATCATTTCTTTGCCATCAAATAAGTAATTATCTACGTATCCTTGCGTATATCTATCAAATTCTGATAGTGCATCTTTAACTTGTGAAAAACAATGATAAAGATCGAGGCCTAAAGCTGAAATAGACTTAGGAACTATTTTTTTGTTATAAATTTTTTCAACTTTTTCTATTTTCTTTTGTGAAAGAATAATATAACTGCAAAAATTTTCCATTAGTTCATCATCATATGGATCCGCAGATAGTTCTTTTATTTCGTTATTCAAAGGTTTAATGATTTGACTAATTAATCTATTTATCGGACTATAAATTTCTTTAATCCATGTTTCAACTTCTTTGTCCTTAATTGAAGAATTATGTTTTTTTGAATTAAATTTCTCCTCCCAATTTTCATTTAATGAATCAAATGATGAGCCTGAAAAGGAAAAACTGCTATCGTATTGTTCTTTTTTGATAGGGTCATTTAGAGTTTCCCAGGCATTTTGTATTGCAAGAAATCGTTCTTTCTTGCCGCCCGCATCTGGATGATGTTGCTTAACTAAAGAGCGATATGAAGATTTAATTTCACTTCTGGTTGCATTTTGTTTGAGACCTAATTCTTCATATAAATTTTTTTCCATTTTTATAAATTATGCATTAAAGATAACCATCTTTTCTGGCTTGAATTGAAGTATTAGATTCAAACATTGCTGTTGATAAATATCTTTCTCCAAAACTTGGAAGAATAACTATCAATCTTTTATTCATTAGTTCTTTTCTTTTGCCGATTTTTATAGTTGCTGCTAAAGCTGCACCGCTGCTGATGCCAGATAAAAGGCCTTCTAATCTAGCTAATAAACGACCATAATAAAATGCTTCATCGTCATCTATTTTTATAATTTCATCAATTAATTTAGTATTAAGAACTTTTGGTACGAAACCCGCTCCAATTCCTTGAATCGAATGAGATCCTGCTTTTTCTCCGGAAATCACAGCACTTTTTTTGGGCTCTACGGCATAAATTTTGCAATTTGGATTAACTTTTTTCAAAAAACGTGCACAACCAGTAATTGTTCCTCCTGTGCCTACTCCTGTAACTAGTCCATCTAAATTGTTATTGGATTGGGACCATATTTCTTGAGCCGTCGTTCTTTCATGAATATCTGGATTAGCAAAGTTTTCAAACTGATTAAATTGATAGCTATTTGTAATGGTTGAAGACAACTCATTAGCTAAATCTAAAGCTCCTTTCATTCCGTCTTTTCCTGGTGTTAGCTGTAATTCAGCTCCATATGCTCTCAACATTGCCCTTCTCTCGATACTCATCGTATCCGGCATAGTTAATATCAATTTATAGCCTTTTGCTGCAGCAACCATTGCTAATGCAATGCCAGTATTCCCACTAGTTGCTTCAATTAACGTTGTTTTATCTGGCGTTATCAATCCTTCTTCTTCAGCTTTACATAACATTGAATAAGCGATCCGATCTTTAACGGACGCTGATGGATTGAAACTTTCTAGTTTGGCTATTATTTCTGGATAACAATCAAAATACTTTTTGATTCGATTTAATTTAACTAATGGGGTATTGCCAACCAGTGAAGTTATATCATTTGCTATTTCCATGCAGTTATTTTTTAAAATGCAAATTAATTTCTCCTAATATTCATAATAATTGTATTTAAAGATCTTTTATATAATTTTCTCAAAAGAATTTAATTTAAATAACTTCCTGAGAAAAAATATTTAGTAATATAAAAGGAAGTTTTTATTATGATTATGTATTCGTTAGAACTAAGTCTGAGATATTCACCTTTTCCACTTTCAATTCAGAAGAAAGAATTTGATGATGTTAAAAGAATTTATGATGAAATAAAAAGTTCTATGAATGAAACTTTAGAATCCTCAAACTTGATCGAATTAAGGTGTGACAAAGTGCAAGATAAATTAATTGCTGTAAGAGCTAAAGAAATCATTTCTGTTCAGATATATGAAAAATCATCAGTAGCAGGAGGAGCTAAAAGGCCAGGATTTTCTCTCAACATAGATTAATACAATTAATGCCAGATTCACTTGAAAATGAAATACCTCATATTCAATTCAAAGATGTTTCTTTTTCATATCTTGGAGAAAAAGAAAATTTAATTTTTAAATGTAACTTCTCAATAAAAAAACCTGGATTTTGGATGGTTGTAGGTAAAAACGGGAGTGGAAAAAGTACTCTTTTAAAATTAATTAATGGAATAATCAAACCAAAATATGGCGTCATTGACTCTAATGCAAATATTGGCATGGTGTTTCAAAACCCTGATCATCAAATATTGATGCCAAATTGTAGGAGTGAACTTCTGATTAATATTAATCAGAATATAAGTCAAAATGAAATTAATAAAAAAATTGAATATGTGCTTGATAAGGTTGGAATGACTGGTTTTGAAAAAAGGCCAGTTCATACTTTGAGCGGTGGACAAAAACAACGCTTAACTATCGCATGCGCTCTGATTAGTAATAGAAATTTTATTCTTTTAGACGAGCCTACAGCGTTACTTGATCAAACCAGCCAATTAAAAGTTTTAAAAACTATTAAAAATCTTACAAGTGACCGTAAAAAACCTTTATCAGCTTTGTGGATTACTCATCGTTATGAAGAATTAACTTATGCTGATGCAGTTGCAGAGTTGAAAAATGGTTATTTATCCAGTTGGCAAGAACCATCAAAATTTCAATATAAATGACCCTTTACTTGTCATAAGGTACTTTAAAGAGCTAAATTCATCTTATATTCCTCGGTAGCTCAGCGGTAGAGCGATCGACTGTTAATCGATTGGTCGCAGGTTCGAATCCCGCCCGGGGAGTTCATTTACGCGTTCTTAAGACTTCAAGTTAATTCACTTGAGGTCTTTTTTAATGCCCTGACTGCGATCTGATGAAAAGCAGAAATTCAGATGCTTTCAGGTTAACTCAAATTCACCATTTTGATGTTGGGAATATGTTGGGAAAAATATATTTTTGATGTTGGGAAGAAAATCTGGGCAAAAAAAGACCCCAACTGGGTCAAAGTTAGGGTAGAAAAAATTCACTATGGGAAGGTTGGGACTGTCCGTATATCCCACTATTATTTAGTTCAGTTCTAAAGGTTTATTAACCAAAACCTTTTGGTGGAGGAATAGGAATAGGAGATTTACTTGCCTTTAAAAGATCACTCATATTGACTCCAAATTTATGCTCCTTCATAACAAAATATGATTTTCCTTTGAAGTTCCCCATATCATCAACTTCATCAAGAATCGTATCTTCTCCCCTAGTAGCATTCCTTTTTGCAACTTCCCAATTCTTTTGATTGAAGAGAAAAGCATCTAAATGTTTCCAACTTACTAATGGATGATTATCTGCTTCTGGATCATCAGCATCAAAATAGATACCAATCAAATCTCCTTTTAAATGATCAAAAGTAAAACGAATTTGATGTTCCATTCCCGTATCTTTTAAACATAGTTCTGCCATATACTGAATCTCTGCTTTCGTCATGTGGTGTTCTTCATGCCAATAGGAATAGGGAATACAAAGTGTCTTTGCTTCAGTCATTAGTTTTCCTCATTAAAAAATTGTGTTTCAAAATTAAAAATAAATTGATATTTTTCTCTTCTCTTTAAGTTGACCCTCTCGGGTCTATTCAGTTGTTTGTTTTGGGTCTGAACTTCGTGTTCAGGGGTTTAAAATCTGTCCCAATTAGATCACTTAAAGCGTGGTTACCAACCCTTACTTTTCATACATAAATTATACATCAATTCAATGGACTTGTCAACCCTTAACTCAAGTTATAGCAGTCAATATCAGGGAATATTAACCTCTTTCAGGAGGGTTCAGAATGTAAAAAAATTGGCGAAAAAAAATTTCATTTTGGAGGGATTTTTATCGCCTTTGGGTAACACTTTGTAGGTTAGGGAAGTTAGTCATTTTATATGCTGCGAGATCTCACGAACAAATCACTTTTTGAAGATCTGTTTCTTTAACTTTGGATCCATATAAACAACTTCAATTAGTTTGTTCAAAGTGTTGTGCATATCTATTTTTGAAAATTTAGAAATATCCTTCAGCATTTCTAGGCGAATTGGGTTTAGTTTTGGTTGCATTGTCTAAAAATTTTCTAATTGAGTGTTCTTCCTCAGGTTGTAAATCATCTTGGTGCATTTTTTGTATATATCTGCCCTCTTATAGACTCCTAGATCATCCATAAGGAACTGTTCTATCTTCTCGTACTTGGGAACCTCATCCTTCTTGTAGGACATCTGGAATCTATTCTGTTTGATCTTTACTGCTGGCATTTTTCTATGCAATGTAGGTGTACTCAATATTTAGTAGGTTTTACCTTCACTTATTAACGGTCGGTATTTTGCAGGCAAAGGTCACAAGAGATAGAAAGCATACCTATGTTTTTTAGATGCTTTTTAATGGGTTCTAACCCTTTGCCCTTCGGGCAAACTTCCTTCGGAACAACCTTTTGGTTTGTTATTTCTGTTTTTGCCTACAGTAATCTTTCAACCGATACAAAGGTATCTATACAAGTTATGTATTTGACTTATGCATATATTGGGAGATCAAAACATATTGCTATGACTTGATTCAACATGATTAAACCCCACATCATTTGATTTAATTGTCGTAAATAGTTTATTTTTGTTTTACTAAAGGATAAACGTCTTTACATTTTGATTTTTCGTTTTCATAATCTTCGATAGCAGTATCCCATTTTGATAAATCTGCTTCTTTCCCAGAAATATATAATTCCATTTGTGCCGAATAGGTTGCTGCTTCAATCCGACTATTGAATGAAGAATTACAAAAAAGAATACTTCCAAATTTTTCATAGTCAGTAAAATCCCTATTCGCTGCATATTCAGCATTTGCCCTTTTCTTATCTAATGCTTTATATTCCAAATCCTCGATACTAGGTTTTGGGCGGAGTAAGAATGCTTTATAGTCAAAATCCTCAACACTAGGTCGGAGTAAGGATTGGTTCGCTTGTGCATTTAGATATGAAAAAAGGGAAACACAAATAAGAACAACAGCAAATATACTAATTAACCAAGTGTTAGTTTTATCCATTTATTTTTGCCTGACTGACTGAAAGTAAACCTTATCAGCAGGATATCTTGCTTTAACAAGATCTTCTAAATGTCTGCGATCAGCACTATCACTTTCGATCTCAACTACATGTGATCTTTTCTGAAAATCTACATATCTAACTTTTGCAATTATCTTCATTTAGAACTTGGCATATCTTTCACAAACTTTAGTTTTAAGACTATCCATTGCTAAAAATGAATATATTGAAAAGTAATTTTTAGAATATTTTCCAGACCAATGATTAGAAGTTTTTGGTTTTAATACAGGATTTATGCAAATAATTTCTGAGTAATCTAACCCCTTTTTTTGATTATTTAAATCTTGAAAAATTGGTCTAAAATTTACCATTACTGCGTGCTTCCCTTTGAAGATATCTTTAGTTTCCTCATCAATTAATGTTTTTAATTCTTGTTTTACATCACTTAAATTTTTCTGAACGTAATTAAGTCTTGATTGATTATCTTTTACAAACTCTTCAGAGAGATACATATACTCACAATCTTTCTTTTTAAAATCTTTACTTTTTTTGCATTTTTCATATCCTTCATCACTCCTAATCATTCTTTTCTCAAGTCTCTGCACAGCATTTTCTAAAGTAGTAACTCTTGATCCATTTTCTTTGAATATCTTTTCTGTTACTAAAGAAATAAAATCTTTATCATCAAAAGTGTTCGTAATATAAACAGCAGATTTTTTGACAATATACTTTTCTCCTAAATCTGTTTTTACAACGATATCGCTAAATGGAATGGCATTTGCCGCAGGGAGGGTTCCTAATAGAAATGGTGTAATTAAAAAGGATTTAAATTTCATTATTTCTTGATCTTATCTTCAAAATCTTTAAATGATGATTGCATCTGCCCTGTGTTTTCTTTTGGATCAAACTTGTCATATCCTTTCAACTTCTTCCATCTGGTGTAGAGATAACCAAGATAGATGCTCTGCATAAAAGACTTTGCACCATTTTTAAGTAATTTACTAGCAAACTTGGATTGATTAAATTCCAAACTTCCTAGAATTTCTTGCTTCCAATTGGTATCATCAAAATCTTTGGTCATGCTGCTACCTGTTGACGAACAATTCTCTGAACCATTGATCTAGTCATGCCTAATGATTTGGCAATAGTTCCTAATCCTTCTCCTTGAGACTTCTTCTTCATGACTTCAGCAACTTGAAATTCATCATATTTTCTCTTTCTTCCAAATTTTACTCCTCTACTTAAGGCAACTGCCCTGCCTTCTGCTGTTCTGGATCTGATTTGGGCAAGTTCTTGCTCCGCAGCGTAACCAAGAATAGAAACTATTAGACCAACTATCTCTTTTGACATGGTTGTCGTATCAAGTCTCTTATCCAAAGTGCGAACATGAACTCCTTTCTTTAAAAGTTTGTCTAATTCAATTTGCATAAGAAGACTGGTTCTTCCAAGTCTCGACAATTCTGACAAAATCAATAAACTACCTTCTTGTAATTCATCTAATAATTTTGATAATTCTTCTCTATCTCCATAATCTGAAGTTCCTGTGATTTTATCTCCATACAAAACCTCACACCCTGCATCTTTTAATGCCCTGATTTGACGTTCTTGATCTTGAGCATCAGTTGAGCATCTCCAATATCCGTAAATCTTGTTCATTTTGGTCTAATTATCTATATCTGTATTATAACATTCCGATCTAGTATATCGATACAGCAAGATGCCAGTATTTACATTGTTTAATGCACCCGATTGATTATTTTAACTTTCGATACACTTTTGCCCCTTCAGAATCGCCTGTAAGGGCATTGAGTTTTTATTTGTTTCCCAAAGTACCTTCGATTAATCTATTATTACTAATACAGATGTACTACTAATAATGATTGAAGAAGAATGGAGTTATCTCAATGACTGGGAAGAAGGTCAACTAAGAAAGAAGAAAACAGAGATTTGTCTGTGTTGTGATCACTTTCGTTATGCCTGTACTGTTCAATGCGTGACTCTTTTAACTTGTCCTGTCCATCAGAAATTAATACCCCAAGGAGATCATCTAATAAAAGGATGCAAATACTGGGTAAAAAGAAGAGAACTTAGGGAAGGTTGGTGTCCTGAAGTTGCATAAAATATATGTCCTAAAAACCGATGTCAATTATTATTAGTAAGACTTTCAAATTAGTGATAATTATCAAATGGAAGGAAGTGTTTATGTTCTAACTAATCCTGCAATGCCTAACATGGTGAAGATTGGTAAGACGACAAGAGATGTAGAACTTAGACTTGCTGATCTATATTCAACTGGTGTTCCTCTTCCTTTTGAATGCGAGTATGCAGCGAAAGTTAAAGATGTAGATAAGACAGAGAAAGCATTTCATACAGCATTTGAACCAAGCAGGGTTAACCCAAAAAGAGAATTTTTTAATATCAATCCAGAACAGGCAATTGCTGTTTTATCACTAATGGCGATTGAAGATGTTACTCCAAGTGTTCAGGATGAAGCAAAAAAAATTGATATAGAAGCAACTGCTTCTGCTGAGAAATTCAAGAAGAAAAGAAGACCTACTATTAATTACTTTGAGATGGGTTTAAAAGAAGGAGATATTTTAAAATTCGGGAGAAATGAAGAATCTTGCACAGTCTTAAATGGAAGACAAGTTTCCTATAAAGGAGAACCTTGGTTTTTATCAAATTTAACTAATAAGTTATTAGATAGAACTGGTCCTATGGATGGATCACCTTATTGGTATTTCAACGGAAAAAACCTTAAAGATTTATACAACGAAACTTATTCAATAGATTAATTTTTAATCTTCAGGATGATGAGGATCGGGATGAGGTGGAATTGCCGCATTATATTCTTCTGATGTTGCATCTCCAGATATCAACTTTGTTATCCATCCTCTGTGCCAAATTTCTAGTTCATCCCTTTGCCAAGGTTCAAGGTCAGGATACATTTCTTCTAATTCTTCATGAGTCTTTGGTGGTTGCATAATATTTAAATTTCTGTAATGGGAAATTTTTCTTCATAATTATTCTTCAGAATCATACCCAGTTATTTGTTTATATCTAATTAAAACTTCTGCCCAATTTTTGCATTCGCCAGCAGCAAGAAGAACTTCACTTCTTCTCTGTGGCGATAAATAATTTTTGTTTAATAGTTTTGCCATTTTTCTTGAAGCATCTGGACCATTCAGTTCGTTCATCAGAAATCTACTTCCATTGGTATTTCTAAAATTGGATTCTTAATGCCATGTTTCTTTGCGGTTTCATGCATAACTTTATAGTCATGTTTACATTCTTCATAGAATTTCTTTTCTTCTTCTGTAGCGTTTTTATTTAAAGGTTTGCCTGTAGTCGCAAGCATTAATAACTCTTGGGATCTTTTATTAGTAATCATGATTTAATTTTCTCTTTAATTTGAAAACTAACAAATTTAACTTCAATTGTAAGCATTAGAAAAGACATCTAAAAAAAGAGGGATAAAATACTAAAAAATGAGTTTTAAGTGAGCGTTTCTTCTCCTCAAAAAAATGAAAAACTAACTCTTTCTCAACTCGAGTCGTTTCTTTGGGAAAGTGCCGATATTTTGAGAGGTAGTTTAGATGCTTCTGAATTTAAAGATTATATATTTGGAATGTTATTTCTAAAGCATTTGTCTGATGCTTTTGATGAAGAGAGAGAAAATGTTATTAAATATTACTTAGGTATAGGGAAAACTCAGCAACAGGCAGAACAATACGCCTCAGAACAAGAAGAGTATGATAAGACCTTCTTTGTGCCTGAAATTGCAAGATGGAAAAAACTTAAAAATCTAAAACATGATGTCGGGTCAGAACTTAATAAGGCGACTGAAGCAATTGAAGAGCAAAACTCAACACTTGAAGGTGTATTGGTATCTATTGATTTCAATATCAAAGACAAACTTGATGATGGAAAACTAAGAGATCTTCTATCTCATTATTCAAAATATAGATTAAGAACTTCTGATTTTGATAGACCTGATCTTCTTGGGGCGGCATATGAATATCTGATCAAGATGTTTGCAGATTCTGCAGGAAAGAAAGGTGGTGAATTTTATACCCCAAGTGAAGTAGTCAAATTATTGGTTGAACTAATCAAACCAAAAGCAGGAATGAAGGTTTATGACCCAACTTGTGGTTCAGGTGGAATGCTTATACAAACAAGAAATTATCTAACAATAAATGGTGAGAATCCTTCAAATCTTATGTTGTCTGGTCAAGAGAGGAATCTAAGTACTTGGGCAATTTGTAAATTAAATATGTTTCTGCACGGAGTTAGAGGAGCAGATATTAGAAAAGGTGATACTCTTGGCGATCCTCAACATGTAGAAAATGGTGAATTGATTAGGTTCGATCGTGTTATTGCAAATCCACCATTCTCGTTAAAAAAATGGGGTCGAGATCTTGCAGAGAATGATGGATATGGAAGATATCGTTTTGGACTTCCTCCTAAAGATGCTGGTGATTTAGCATTTGTTCAGCATATGATTGCTTCACTTAATAATGAAGGGGTTATGGGAGTTGTTGTACCTCATGGTGTTCTTTTTAGAGGGGCATCAGAAGGAGAAATTAGAAAAGGAATTCTTGAAAGTGATCTTTTAGATGCAGTAATTGGTCTTCCCTCAGCACTGTTTTATGGGACTGGAATACCAGCAGCACTTCTAATTATTAATAAACAAAAAAATCATGAAAGGAAAGGAAAGGTTTTATTTATTAATGCCGAACTTGATTATCAAGAAGGTAAAAAGCAAAATACTTTAAGAGATCAAGATATAAAAAAGATTGTCAGTTGTTTTGATTCGTATGAAGAAATTAATCGTTTTTCAAGAGTGATCTCTCTTAAGGAAATTAGAGAAAATGATCATAACCTTAATATCAGAAGATATGCAGATACATCGCCCCCTCCTGAAAATTTTGATTTAAGAGGAATATTGCATGGTGGAATTCCAATTAAAGAAATACATAATGAATACATACAAGATGTCCTCGATGGTATGGATATAAGCATTGTTTTAACTCCCAAAGATAATGAATATATGCAATTTAAAGAAGAAATAAAAGAGAAATCTCAGATAAAAGAATTTCTTGAAGATGTATCTGATTCAGTGATTGAACAGTTTGAGCAGTGGTGGGATAAATATGGCGTATCACTTTCTCAGGTGGATTCTGAGGTCAAAGAATCTGAGGCGGAAATGTATAAATTTTTAAAAGAGTTGGGATATGAATAATTTAAGTAAGTGGGACAAATTCTCAATCCCAGAACTTGAAAAAAAAGGATTTATCAAACTTGGTAGAGGGGATATTATCTCCAAGAATGATATTCGAGACAATCCTGGTCACTTTCCAATTTATTCTTCTTCAGCAAAGGAGGAAGGGTTATTTGGGAAATATGGTAATTACATGTTTAACGAAGAAATGATTACATGGTCAATAGATGGAGGTGGTTATCTTTTTTATCGTCCAAAACATAAGTTTTCAATTACAAATGTCTCTGGTTATATGATTCTTGATAAAGCAATATTTGATTATCAATTTGTCCATGCCGCTCTTTCTCTACAACACTCTTATCTTACTTTTGATTATCAGACGAAAGCGCATCCAAGCGTAATTCGAGAATTTTATAATATACCTGTTCCACCGCTTCCTGAACAAAAGAAGATTGCTTTAATTCTCTCCAATTTTGAAAGACAATTAAAGGCAATAACTCAATTAATTGCAACTGAAAAATTAAAATATCGCGCATTATTAGAAAATATATTTATTTCCTATTTAAAAGATAAAAATAATGTAATTAAATCTGCAGACGAAATTTGTTCAAAAATAACAAAAGGGACCACGCCTCCATCTAATATTGAAATGTTAAACAAAGAAATTCCTTTCTTGAGAGTAAATAATCTAGATTTTGATGGTTATATAAATCCAAATCAAAATTTTTTAAAAATATCACAAGAAATGCATGAAGGATTTCTATCAAGATCTATCTGTATTCCTGGTGATATTTTGATAAATATTGTGGGACCACCTCTAGGTAAAATTGGTCTAATAACTGAATGCATAGGGGAATGCAATATTAATCAAGCAATAGTTGTTTTTAGGTTAAACCAAAAGGTAGATAGAGGTTATTTTTTAAATTTTTTAAAAAGCAATATCGTACAAAAATGGTTTGATTCGCAATCAAAGCGAACTTCAGGACAACAAAATTTAACTATAGAAATATGTAAAAATATAAAAATACCTTTACCAAATATTTCTAAGCAAAAAGAAACTTCAAGAATGCTTGATTCAATCCAAAAATATATTTTTAATCTAGAAACTAAAAAGACAAAAATTATTAATTTAAAAAAGGCAGTAAGTTTTGATCTGATCTCAGGTCGTAAAAAGGTGAGAGTTTAATAATGGCAGGAGACGAATTCCTCTACTCAGAAAAACCAGCATTGGATCAACTCCAGAGCAATGGATGGTCTTATAAAAATGGAAGAGAATTTGCTCCTGAAACGTCAGATATTCGTTCATCATTAAAAGAAGTAGTTCTAATTCCAAATCTTGAGCAAGCACTAAAACGAATTAATCCTTGGATAAGCGATGAAAATCTAAGAAAGATTGTTCGTGATATTACGTTGATTCAAACTTCTACTTTGATGGAGGCAAATCAATGGTTATGGGAACGAATTACTCAATATTTTTCTGTTGAGCAAGACCTTGGGAAAGGTCGTAGAGGACAGACTGTTAAGTTGATCGACTTTGAAAATATTCAAAATAATGAGTTCCTTTGCATTAATCAGTTCAAGGTTAAAGGACCAATTCAAAATATTATTCCTGACATTATTCTTTTTGTAAACGGTTTACCTTTAGGCGTTATTGAATGTAAATCTCCATATATTACTGATCCTATGGAAGCGGGTATTAATCAATTATTGCGTTATGCCAATTTGAGAAATTCAGAAAATAATGAAGGATGTCAGAAACTTTTTCATTACAACCAAGTAATGATTTCAACTAATCGGGATGGCGCAAGAGTTGGAACAATTTCATCACCCTATGAATACTATTTGGAATGGAAAGATCCCTTTCCGACAATGAAGGAAGAGTTAGGAGATAATCCAAATTCACAAAAAATCCTTATTGAAGGATTGTTAAAACCTAGGCAGTTTTTAGATATTATTCAGAACTTTACGATCTTTGAAATAGAAGATGGTAGAACAATTAAAAAGATTGCACGATATCAACAATTTAGAGCAGTTCAAAAGACAATTTCAAGATTAAAAACAAAGGGTGATCGTAAACAGAAAGGAGGAGTTATTTGGCATACTCAAGGTTCAGGTAAGTCACTAACAATGGTTTTTCTTACTCAAAAAATAAGAAGAGATCCATTATTGTGTGACTACAAATTAGTATTTCTTACCGATAGAACACAACTTGATAAGCAACTCACAAATACATTTAGAGGAGCACAAGGAGAAACTGTTTTAAATGCAAAATCTGTTTCTGAATTAAAAGAATTACTTCGCAAAGATTCATCTGATCTAGTTACCTCAACTATCCAAAAACTTGAAGAGGAAGATTTAGATTTCTCTTGTTTAAATGATTCAGATCGCATAATAGTTTTAACTGATGAGGCACATAGAACTCAATATGGAACATTAGGTGCAGCGATAAATACTGCATTGCCTAATGCACCGAAGATTGCATTTACAGGGACTCCTCTAATTACTGGAAAAATGAAGGGTGAAACTGTTCATGAATTTGGAGAATTTATTGATCAATACACTATTGAACAAGCAGTTGCAGATGGGGCAACTTTACAAATACTTTATGAAGGAAGAGAAGCAATCACCAAAGTTACTGGTGATTCTTTAGATGCATTATTTGAAAGATATTTTAAAGATAAAACTCCAGAAGAAAAGAATGCAATAAAGAAAAAATATGGAACTGAACGTGCTGTTTTAGAAGCACCAAAAAGAATTGAATGGGTTGCTCTTGATCTCGTTGAACACTATCGAGAAAAGATAATGCCTAATGGATTCAAAGTGATGATTGTCACTTCTAGTAGAGAGGCAGCAGTGACTTATAAAAAGAAATTAGATGAAATTCCTGAAGCGCCTGATTCTGCAGTAATTATTTCTGGAGATCATAACGATCCACCTGAGATGATGCAATGGACTAACAAAACTGATCATCAAAAAGCAATTGAAAATTTCAAGAAACCATTACATGAAAGTTCTTTATCAATTTTGATTGTGAAAGACATGTTACTTACAGGATTTGATGCTCCTATTTGTCAGGTAATGTACCTAGATCGAAAATTAACTGATCATTCTCTATTACAAGCAATTGCAAGGGTTAATCGAACAAAGGCAAAGAAATTTATTGGTTACATAGTTGATTACTACGGATTAACAGATTATTTAAAAGAGGCATTGGAAGTTTTCTCTGCAACTGACGTTAAAGGTGCATTGAGGAATTTAACTGATGAGATTCCCAAACTAGAAGCAACACATACAAGAGTGATCAATCATTTTAAAGATGTTGATATTTCGGATTTAGAAAAATGCATCTCACTTTTGAAAGATGATTTAAAACGTCAACAGTTTGAAATTGACTTTAGAAGTTTCTCAAAACAAATGGAAGTTGTTCTTCCAGATAAGGCAGCATCTCCTTTTATTAAAGATTTAAAATCGCTTGGAAAAATTGCAATTGGTGCAAGAAATAGATATCGAGATGAGCAATTAAATATTCTTGGTTCTGGTGAGAAAGTAAAGAAATTAATAGAAGATCATGTTTTTGCTTCAGGAATTGATCCTCGTGTTCCACCAACAAAATTATTTGATGAATCGTTTATTAATACTATTGATGAGATAAAAGGTGATGAAATTAAAGCATCAGAAATTGAACATGCAATTAAGGCACATATCAAACTAAAACTTGAAGATGATCCAGAGTACTATCAATCTTTATCTTTACGATTAAATGAAATAATTGGAAATTATGAGGAGAAGTGGGATGAACTGGTACGTCAACTTTTACTTTTTAGAGATGGGATAGAAAAAGAAAAAGGAGAGAAAGCAAATGATCTTGGGTTAAATGAAACTGAATTTGCTTTTTATAATATTTTGAATGCCGAAGTAGTTAAATCTTTTGGAGAAGAAACATTCTCTGATGAAGTTCACGAAAGAATATTATCTTTAGTTAAAAAACTGGTAAATCAATTTGAAGAATCCTCAAAGATTGTTGGTTTCTTTTTAAAGCAAGATGAAATTAAAACTATGCAGAGAAATATAAGAAGAGCAATGATTGAAGATGACTTTGATGATCCTGATTTAAGGAAAATAGTTATTGAAAGATTTATGGAACTTGCAAGGGTGAAATTCAAATGAGTGCAATTCCAAAAGAGTTATATGGATTAAAAGTTGAGGTTGTTCGATCCAACAGAAAAACTTCAGCACTACATATTATTGGAGATGAACTTCAAATCAGAGTTCCAAATAGAGTAAGAGATGGAAAAATAATTGAAATCTTAGAAACCAAAAAAAGATGGATCAGAAATAAAGTTGTTCAAATAGAAAGCAGAACAGAAAGTAAAGATAGAGATTTTGTGAGTGGTGAATCTTTTGCTCTTTTTGGTAAGAATTTAAAGTTAAAAGTTTTAGAAGGAGGAAGAGTTGGAACTAAATTAGTTGGAGATTATCTTCATACAAATGTACGAGCATCAGACATAGGAGATGTAAGAAAATTTAGAATTAAAACTTACATTGAAAAATGGTATATCCAAGAGGCGTACAAAAGATTGGAAGATAAAGTCATTAGGTATTCAGAAATCATTAGGGTTTCTCCAAGAGAAATAAAAGTCAAAAACTATAAATCTAGATGGGGTTCATGTGATAAGAAAGGGAGACTAACCTTTAATTTGCATCTCATAAAAGCACCACATTCAATCGTTGACTATGTCGTTATTCATGAACTTTGTCATATGGTCCAATCCAACCATTCGCCAAAGTTTTGGCATGAGGTTGAAAAGTATGATCCCTCCTACAAAGACCACAAGAAATGGTTGAAATTAAATAGTGCAGAATTAATTAGGTAAAGAGATTTTTAATGCTTTTAATAATGTGGTGGTTCTGATTCTTCTGGCGGGAAATAGGTATCCTCATCATTACCTTTTTTCTTCTTTCTGAAATATTCTTCGGATGGATCTAATCCATCATTATCGTAATCACTTTCTTTTTCCATTACTTCTCTAATACACTTTTTACTTTATCTGAGAATTTTTGTTCTTTATCAGTTCTTGTATTTACTTTCATCGTTGTATAAATTCTAGGAGCACCTTTTGAATGTATTTTTTCATGGCACTTTTTAACGCATTCAAATACTTCATCCCAATCCCCTTCTATAGCAGTTCCATTTGCACCTAATTCATAGGTAAGTCCTTCACTTTTTATAACTTCAATACACTCTTTTATGTATGGGGATAAAGAAGTTCCTACGCCAATTGGTACTAAGCATAAATCAATACTTACAAACATAATTTTTTACTATTTTGAAAAATCTAACTATTAATATCTTAAATCTTTAATCCTTGTTCAATTAAAGTTTTCGACCACCATTCCATAAATTTTCTTCTTTTATCTAAAAGACTTGAACGATCATAATGACCCCGCGTGCCATTTAAATGACCCATTCTTCCTAATTGGCGATCAATAACCTCATAATCAAAAGGTGATTTTTCTAATGCTGAAGTTGTAATTACACTTCTCCATTGATGTGCAGATTGCTTATCTTTCCATCCAAGATTTTTGAAATGGTCATTGATAGTTTCAGTTCCAATATGATGAACATTTTTGCTTTTTAATGAATAAAAACAATATTTTTGCCATCCGGTTATTTTTATTACCTTTGCCATAAGTTTATTAATTTCAGCAGTCGAAGGAATCACATGATCGTTTAATAAATCATCTTTTTTTCTTTTCAATCCTGGTGTTTGCGAAGGGATAATCCACTCATTATTTTCAGAGTTATACCAATCCCATTCAAGGCATGAAATAACCCCTGTTCTAATGCACATTAGTAGATGTGCTTTAGTTGCTAGATCAGTAATTATTGACGCATTACAAGCGTTCTCATTGACCGATTGAATGAACTCTGGAAGCATCCCCCAAGAATTTTTTTTAATTGTTTTTGCAAATGTTTTATCTGATATTTTTCTTTTATTTCCTGTTTCCCATTGAAATTTTTTGTATAAGGGATTTTGATCTTGTTCGATATATTCTTCATCTTCTGAATAATCAAAAATCCAACTTATTAGTTGTCTAACTCTTGTTAATTGAACAGGTGCATCTGGAAAAATAGTCTTTAACATTATCGAAAAATATTGCCTCCCTTTTTTATCTCTCTGTAAATCGGTTATTAGTTTTTCTTCTCCGATATATCTCAAGACTTGATTAAATTTATTTTTCCTATCATTAAAAGTCCTCTCTTTAACTTTGTTTTTATAGACAAAATTAAACCATTCATCTGCAATTTCTTTAAAAGTTTTATCACTTAGTTTTTCTTCTTCTTCTTTGCCAAATAATTTTGGATCTTTATTATTTTCTTTGCTCCAAGTTTTAATCGAATACCATTTTTCAAGTGCATCTTTTAATAGAACCTCTCTTTCAAAAATTCCAATTGGAATTGAAATTAATTTGCCTGAACTATTGAAAGGAAATCTCATTCTTCCTTCCAAGAATTTGGAGTTACCTTTGTTAATTACATAAAGACCACTTTGAGGTTGAACTGAACAACTCTTACCTTTGAATTTTCTGATCTTGGCATTTGTATTGGCGAAATAAGTAGAAGTCATTAGTTCCAACCTCCTCTTTTTCCGTGTAACCATTCTTCGATTTGATACAACCGAAAACCAACTCTTCCTTCAGATAGTTTTACCTTAGGAGGAAATGTTTTTCCTGCCGATCGATTGATAGTTGAAGTTGAAATTCCACACTCTGAATAAGCACCAGAAATAGACAAATGATGACGACCCATATCGCCTTTCAAATTGAATTGATACATGACTAAATTAATTACAAACGGACTAAGATTGACCCTTTTGGGTCTATTCAATTTTTTGGTTAATATTGCTTTCTTAAATTCGGGCGTATCTACCTGATCTTGCCTTCCTTTATACCCTGTTATTATAGCACTAGATTGTAGTCGTGTCAACTGTTTTGGGGGAATTCGAACCCCAAAATTGACCTGTAAATTGACCTCTGGAATGGGTCTTTGAGATAAAATTTCCATGTTGGGAATATGTTGGGAAAATATCTCAATTTCGTCTTTTTTTTATATCAGGTTCAGTCAGGCACTATCACGAAATATCAACCCGACTTTCGCCCGGGGAGTTCAATCTCAGATTCTAAAGACTTCAAGTTAATTCACTTGAGGTCTTTTAATTTGTATCTCCATATTTGTCTAAGACAATATGGACTATTTACTAGTAATTCAATATAATTAACTAAAAATTTTTTGATAAAGAGATGTCAAATAAACCAATTGATATCTTCTTAAAAGGGTTTGTTAATAGTGATTGGACTACTTTAATTGGATCAGATTATCAAGATTCTACTCCTTCTGGTGAAATATCTTATGTCTTAACGCAATCATTAGATAGTTCTTTATATATCGCCGGAAAGGTAAATAGTACTAATTCATATGGTCAAGATCTTTTTGTAAGCAAATTTGATTCTGATGGTAATAGAAAATGGTCTACAGAATTTGGAACAGAAATGCAATTAAATATGCTTGGTGGAAGGGAAGAGATTTCAGAAATAATTACAGATAAAGATGGTTCAATTTACGTGATTGGGAATACACAGGGACCTTTGAATGGACAATCAAATCCTTCAGGACCTAACTCGTTATACGGAGATTATTACCCCAGTGCCTTTATAACCAAATTAGGTATTGATGGTGAACAGGAATGGACAAAAATTCTTGGTTCCCAGTATTACGATTATGCAAATCACATTCAAATTTCTTCAGATGGTTATGTCTATGTGGCAGGAACAACTACTCCAAGTTCTCCCTTTGATGGAAATCTAGATCCAGGTCCAATATTCCTTGTTAAATTTGATAGTGCTGGTATTCAACAATGGATCAATTTCTTTGGAGAAGATAATGGATCTTCTATTAATGATTTAACTTTAGACGCTAGTGGTGATATATATATAACCGGTCAAACATTCACTGATTTTGAAGATCAAATTAATGAGGGCGATCGTTCAAGTGATGCATATATATCAAAAGTAGATTCTGACGGGACAAAAGAATGGACTATATTATTAGGACCAGATAATGATATTGATGGTCTCTATTCTGGACCCCATGTAATAGGTTCTTCCCTAACTATTTCAGAGGATGGTTCTCTTTATGTTGTAGGTTATACCGAGGATGATTTAAACGGTGAGGAGCATAGCACAGGTTTCGATGGGGATAAACATCACCATGTCCAGGATTTATTCCTCAGTAAGTTTAATTCAAATGGGACAAGGGAATGGACGAAACTTTTTGTTGATTCGGTAAGCGATGGTAGTTCTTTAAGAAAAGCAGTAAGTTCTACAAAATTATCAACTGACGAAAATGGTTCAGTCTATTTATTTAAGGAAGGTTTTTCAATCACAAAAATTAAATCTAATGGAGAATTCGACTTAACTCATTCATTTGGAAGATATCCTTCTGGTTTTTCTTATACAAATGATATTTTATATGATTTCAATGGATCCATTTTTATAACTGGTTATACCAGTGAAGATTTAGATGGTTTGCATAATACTGGTAATGATAGTTTTCTAATTAAATTATCGGAAGTTGAAATCGATTCTATTAATGAAGGTTCTCATTCAGGATATGTAATTGGTCAATTATCTACCCTTGATGATGATAATGAGGATTCACATACATATAAGTTAATTGAAGGAGAAGGTTCATCTGATAATTCAAAATTTAGCATCGATCGCAACTTACTAAAAATAAATTCAACTTTGGATTATGAAACAAATTCTTCATTTTCAATTCGTATTCAAACTTTAGATAATGCTGGTAATTCTTTAGAAAAAAAGTTTGTTTTGCAAGTTAAGGAAGAAAATCAAGCACCTACAGATATGACGCTTTCTAATGAAAGTTTTGACGAGGATGCTAAAGAGAATTTTTTAGTAGCAAATATATCTTCAACTGACGAAGACTCTAACCAACATAATTATTATCTTGATCACTTTTCATGGGGTGAGAGCACATACAATAATAGTTACTTTAAAATTGATGGCGATAAATTATTACTTAAGAATTCTCTTGATTATGAGACACAGAATTCATATGAAGTATCCATTAAATCGATTGATAAAGATGGGAATTCATTGATTAAAAATTTTGTTCTTCAACTAAATGATGTTAACGAAGCACCAGAAGAAATTTCATTTGATGTAACTTCAAAATTGGAGGATAAATGGACAAAACTTATAGGGGGGGAATCATCAGATAGGTCATATTCATTAACAATTGATTTGGAAGGATCTTTATATATAGCAGGAGATACTTATGGAGAAATTGATAATCAAAAAAATACTCAAACAATCGATGGATTTATTACAAAGTTAAAGGAAGACGGAACCAAAGAATGGACAAAACTATTATTTCCATTAATTGATCTAGATGATAAAACTATTGGTAAACAAGATGCAGAACAATATACAACAACTGCTGTTATTAATACATTAACGACAGGTCAAGATGGTTTTATTTATGCAGGAGGAAGACTAAGTAACAATGGGAACGAAGGATTTTTAATTAAATTAAAAAGTGATGGAACAAAAGACTGGGTAAAAATTATAAGTTCTGAGCAATCTGCAAATTTCTTTTACGAATCTGATCAAATGGATGTTATTGAAAGCATTACTTATGGTAATGATCAATCAATATATGTCGCAGGTTATCTTGGTGGAGATATGTTTGATGATCAAATAATTAGTAATGAAGTAGCAAGATCTGCATTTATATCTAAATATCAGTCTGACGGTGAAAGAGAATGGATACATTTTTTTCAACCAACTCCAATACTAGATTATAAAAATGATCGTGTTTGGTCTGATGCAAAAGCAGTTATCGCAGATTCATATGGTTCTGTATACGTTGCAGGAGTAACAAGTGGAGATTTAGATGGTCAATATAATTCTATAAACAAAGAAACTCAAATTTATCATAATAATGATATCTTCTTAAGTAAATTCAAATCTGATGGTACAAAAGAGTGGACTAGATTACTAGGTAATCAAGAAGGGGAGACATTTGGGGCATTATCAATCGGATTGGATGGTTCAATTTATATTGCAGGCAATACGTATGGTGATTTTGAAGGTTATACACTTTCTGGAACAAGCGAATTTCTCACAAAATATAATTCAGGCGGTGATAAATTATGGACAAAAATTATTTCTTCAAGAGAGACTTCATCATCTGGAATAAGTATTCCTTATTCATTAACAGTTGATCAGGAAAATTCAATTTATTTATCTAGTCAAAAAACGCAAAATTGGCAAATTTCTAATCGAACACGAGAAATTGTCTTAACAAAATTAAAAAATGATGGGACTAATATTTGGAAAAAAACTATTAGTGATAATAATGATACTTATGATTATCCCTCTGCACTTATAAATGGCGCAGATGGTTCTTTATATTTAAGTGGATATACAAACGATAATTTTAATGGTGAGATAAATAATGGAGGAACTGATGCTTTTTTGAGTAAGTTTCAAGATGAACTTGGGAACAATAATGATGGCACTATTTCATCTGGTTTTATATTTGCCCATTTGTCAACAACAGATCAGGATATTAATGATACGCATACTTATGAACTAGTAAGTGGAAGCGGTTCTACTCATAATGAATTATTTATTATTGATCAAGATAGACTTAAAGCAAATCATGATTTTGAATACCCCACACAAACGTCCTATGAATTTCGTTTGAGGACTACTGATAATAAGGGACTTTTTTTTGAAAATGCTTATATTCTTAACGGTTCTGAAATTAGCGTAAATAATAATATAACTGCAGATAACAGTAATGAATCTTCTAATTCTTATTCTTCCAGTTCTGATTCTTCCAGTTCTGATTCTTCCAGTTCTGATTCCTCGTCTACGTCAACACAAATTATAGATGGGATAAAAGTTGCAGAAGTTAACTCTTCCTATGTTGCAGATGCCAAAGGTTTTGCAAATATCACTGGTTCCACTCCAGTTTTGGTGACAAGTTACGAAATAGGAAAAGAAACAACTCTTGATTCAATCAAAGATTATGACGGTAATTTGCATGCAGGAGATTATTTAGAATCAACTGCCTCTTCCTACAAATATCATGGAATGTTGGATGTAAATGGAGATGGAGTTTTTGAAGCAATATTTACCAATCAAGTATCTAAACGTTGGGTTACTGCAAAAGTTGATTCAACTACTGGGCAAATAGATTTTAATGATAATGGTGCTGGCGGTGGGACAAGAGTTGTAGGAATTTATGAAGATCCACTAATTGCAGAGGGATCCAATAATGGAGGGTTTTTATCCGATGGAGTGACTCCTGCGCCTGCTAATTTTGGAGTGTCAGAAGAAGAAAGATTTGTAGAAGTTAATGGAGAAACTATTGATCGTTTAGCACTCAATAGTCAGGTAAGATTCCAAAATGATTTAGATATAGATAATTTAAGTGCAAAACATTCTGGTGATTATGACAGTGATGGAGTTAGTGAGGTCTATTGGAAAACAAATGATGGGACTGCGTATCTAAGAGCATTGATGCATGACGATGGAAATATCAGATATGCAAATTATCAAAGCGAAGATCAGATGTCTTCATATTTAACTGCACAAGGTCATGCTGAAATTGTTAGTGATATTGTTTAATCTTTTTATTCAGATTTTTAACTTTCTATCCACTCATCAATTTCAAATTTCATAAAAACTTTTCTGCCTGGTGATAATTTTATTTTGGAAGGAAAGTCTCCTTTTTTGATTAATCGATGAATAGTGGAGATTGAAATTCCAATTAAATTTGAAACTTCTTTAATAGTTAGAAAGGGACGATTTTCTGAATTAGTCATGGTCGTGAAATGGTCGTGAAATATATCTTTTTCTTCGATTTCTTATGTCAGGTTCTTTCAGGGATTCTCAGGAAAGGTCTCCCTGACTTTCGCCCAGGGAGTTCCTTAACAAAATCAAGAACAATCAAGAGACCTCATAAGTCTCTTTTTTTGTGACTATAACTGGAGTTAGAGGAGAAATAGATATTCAGTACATTCCAATAATAACCATAAGTTTTGACTTTAAAAACTATGATTTTTGAAAAATAGTTAGTGTAAAGTTAGTGTAATTCTGAAAAATAGTTAGAACAAAAAGGATTTTGATAATCCAATTTAATCAATATCTAAATTCGGCAGAGAATTAACTATTTTCATCGTTTCTAGAGATATTGTTATGACTCTTTGAAATAATTCAAGGGGATATGCAGGGTTCTTCATAGTTTCATTTGCATAGTAATTTGCATCATTAATAATGCCGCTTGACTTATCTTTTTTTACACATTGTCTTTCCATGACCCACTCTAAAGCAGGTTTACCATTCACAACGTATTCATATGCCTCTAATGGAATATTTGTTATAGTTATGTTCTGGTTATAAATGACTGCTGTTTTGTCTCCTTTCTTTTCGAATTTCATTTTATTTACACGATAGAATGACTTTGGATCATTATCAATTAGTAAGTCTATATTCGGTTGTATTATTTCAATGGGATACTTATCAGCATTATCATAATCACAATGTAGGTCAAAAAGTTTATTACCTAACTCAGAAAAACTTTTAAACATATCATGGGAATTTGGCATAGGTATTCTTGGGTTTGCTTTAGATAGATCATTACTAAATTTTTCTATGTATTCCCTTGAATGCAAAACTCCATACGTGTAATTAAATATTTCCTCTGGATTCACTTTCGTCGCTAATACGGAGGATATTTGTTTTAAAAATAAATCATTAATATTCGATGTTAAAGAGTTTTTATTTTCATAAGTTTTAAATAAACCACCAAGATTATTCATTTCAGATAAAAAATATTCTGAGACAATTTGTGAGTTTGGTAAACATAAAAATTCTGAAGGTACTCTTGCAGCAAGAACTGAAAACATTTTTGGTGTTCCAATTCCTGTAAAAATGATAACTCTAGTTTTGCTCGACTCATTAGGAAATATTTTTTCCATCTGTGAAAGTCTATGAATAAGAAAACGGTCAAAATATGCCCATGATCTTGTGAAAGGTCTATATAAGATTTCTCTAATTTTTTCAGGATAAAACTTGCCCTTTTCTTTACGTTTAAAATTCGCCTCAAGACTACTAGACCAACTAATAAGTTTAGGATCTTTTTCAACTTCCTTATAAGTTTTTCCGCTTTTTAATTCCAAATTATAAAGTTCTACAAACTTTATTAATTTTTCCGAAAGTTTTTCTTTGTCGAAATTAATGGTCCAAGCATCTCGACTAGTCTGCAAACCAATTGATGATTTGTTAAAAATAAATAGTTCTTCACCTGTATTTTTAATTGGGATAAACTTTTTAAACTCAGGCCTACCCTGATTTATCCAATCGTTGTCTGAATTTGGAATGATATTTTTAAATTTTCCTAAGTTTTTTATACCTGAAATAGATTTCAATTGAGATATTTTCAATAATTTTTCTGACCGGTCAAGATAGTCTCCTATGTCGTAAAAAGATATCTCCCCTTGTGTTTTAGAAGTCTTATTTTTAACTAAAATTGTTATTGCAATAGGGGCACGACTACCAGATCCAAATATTTTTCCTCCTTCTTTTCGAGATAATTCTCCTGAAGTACGTTGATTTCCTCTCAAATGAAATATATATATTTTTGAAAATTCATTCATTAAACATTTTCTTAAACCATCTGTTGAGTTCGAATCAATCCAACCTGCATTAGTAACAAAACCAATTATTCCTTTTTCTCCAACCCTATCCGATGCCCATCTAAATGCTCTTATATAACTATCGTAAAGTTTATTTAAATTGTTAGATGTTGAAAATTTAGCATATGTCTTCTCTATACTTTTATCTAAATTCCTATAACTCAAATTTGCAGCACTATCATTCGCTGAGTTTTGTCCTGCTGAGTATGGTGGATTACCAAAAATAATCGTAATTTCTTTTTCTTTTTGCTTTGTTCTTCTCTCTGAATTATCTGGAAGAAGATTTGCAATCATATCTCTTTCCTGTTCATAAAGTTGGAAAGTATCAGTGAGCACTATTCCATTAAAAGGTTGATAATTTTCTTCATTAATTAAGTCATCATAAACTGCTTCGATATTGATACAGGCAATGTAATAGGCAAGTAGAACAATTTCATTAGCATGAATCTCGGTTTTATATTTTCGGAGTATTTGATTTTTCGTGAGGACTCCACATTGCAGAAGTCTAGTTATGAATGTTCCAGTACCAGTAAAGGGATCTAATATATGAACTCCATCATTTCCTAGAGAAGAATCAAATTCTTCTTGCATTATATTTTCGACTGAACGGACAATGAAATCGACAACTTCTACAGGTGTGTAAACGATTCCAAGTTTTTGGGTCATAAGTGGAAAAGCATTTTTAAAAAAACGATCATAAAGTTCTAGTATTAGTTGCTGGCGTCCATTTGCAGTTTTTATATCGGCAGCGCGATTTTTTACACTGTCATAAAATTTTTTAAGACTGCGACTTTCAGTATCAATATTATTTTCATAAATTTTTGTTAGCACCTCTTCCATTGCTTTAGAAACCGCATTTTCTGAGGTAAAACGATTATCTTTAAATAAAGTTCCAAAAACTGGTCTAGTAATAATATGTTGAGCAAGCATTTCTACAGCATCGTTTTCAGTAATTTCTGGATTAAGATCATCTCTAATTTCTTCAACAAATTTCGTGAAAGATTCTCTTTCTGTAGTCCCTGAATTTAAAACGATTGAATTTATACGAGTGATATGTTTCTGAGCGATTAGTGCAATGTCTGATGCCCATTTTTCCCAATAATCACGTGTTCCACATTTTTCAACTATTTTTGCTTTTATTGCTTGTGAAAGATCTGTAAGAGTAAAAGTTAGTTGTTCAGATTCTGTATTTGTATTATTTTCATTTTCGTTACCTTCTCCTAAGTTT
>MWOR01000252.1 GCA_002025865.1 Prochlorococcus sp. HOT208_60m_813I02
TCGCTAGTAGTAGTCGAGTGGCCCAAACAATTAAACTTGTTCGTCTAGGGGATTTTCTTAACTTAAAGTCAAGTCTTGATGATGCATTAAATTATTTAAAGAGTTGAATTATTGGATTCAAAACTTGGCACCATATGGATCTCCTGAGGATATAGGTGTTATTCAACTTGCTTGGCTTGGAGATTCTGTATGGGAGCTCCACCAAAGACTAAGATATGTTCATTTCCCTTTAAAATCTAAAGACCTCCATTTATCTGTAGTAAACGAAGTAAAAGCAAAATCTCAGTCAAATTCATTAAGTCAAATTGAACATTTATTAAATTCAAATGAAATGGATCTTATTAGGCGTGCTAGAAATAAAACAAAGAGATATCCAAAATCTTCAGACCCCACCATATACTCTAGAGCAACTGGTTTTGAAACTCTTATTGGCTGGCTATTTTTAAAAGATCCTCAAAGATTATCAACGCTTTTTGAATATTTAGAATTAAATATGAATTGAATCTATGAAAAACTTCTCAAATAAATTTCGCAGAAAAAATAATAAAGAGTATAAAAAAAATTCAGACTTTGATTATTACTCAAATAATAAAAATCGTTCAAAAAAAAATGATAGATTTTTGAATAATTCCGCTAAAAATAAGGAAGTTGAAATTTTAAAAGAAAATGCTGAAAATAATACTTTTTCGTCTTTAAATAGAAGAAATCCAAGATTAAAATATAATACAGAATTTTTTAATAAAAATTCTGATATGCATAAGGAGTTTACTAATAAGAGAAATTTTGATGATTGGATATGGGGTAAACATTCGGTTTATGAAACTCTAAGTAGTGATAAAGCTATTAATAGGATTTGGTGTACTTCGGAAATTTTTTCTTCAGACAAATTCTATATTTTGCTTAAGGATCTTAAATCAAAAGGAGTTCTTATTGAAGAAGTTTCTTGGAACAGACTTTCGCAATTGACAAATGGTGCTTCACATCAAGGTGTCGCATTGCAGTTAGCATGCTCTAGTACAATATCCCTAGAACAATTAATCGATTTTTCTAAACAAAATTGTCCAAATCCTATATTAGTCGCGTTAGATGGCATAACAGATCCTCATAATGTTGGCGCGATAATAAGATCTGCTGAAGCATTTGATTGTAAGGGTGTAATTATTCCTCAGAGAAGGTCTGCTGGATTGACTGGAACAGTCGCCAAGGTAGCCGCAGGAGCCTTAGAACACCTTCATGTAAGTAGAGTTGTTAACTTAAATAGAGCACTTGCGGAACTTAAGAAAAATGGTTTTCTTGTTGTTGGCTTATCTGGAGATGGTCAAATATCTATCTCAAATTTTCAAGAAAAAGCACCTTTGGTAGTTGTAGTTGGCTCTGAAGATAGGGGTATTTCTTTACTTACTCAAAAAAAATGCGATTTTATATTAAGTATTTCTCTTAAAGGTAAGACTTCAAGTTTAAATGCATCTGTGGCAGCCGCAATATCCCTATTTCACTTGACAGGTAAATAATTTTATTTTTAATAATCACTTTTTTTATAGACCACTAAAATGTTGTTGTTTCAATACATTTTTATGATTAATAAAAATTTCTTGAATTTTCACTACTAAATTGTATAGAATTTAACAAGAATTGATGGTCTTACAGGCCAAATGAATTGATTAGAAATTTTGGAAACAAACTCGGTTTAGCCTGGTGGGCTAAAATTGAGACAAAACAACCTAGTGGTATCTACTGGTTCGGCCCATTTATTACTAAACGCAGTTTAAAAGAAAATATGCCTTCTTTTATTAAAGATCTTTCTGATGAAGGTTCAAAAAATATTAAATACAGTTTAGTACGTTGTAAAAAAGAAGAACCATTAACTGTTTGATAACTTTGATTTTAAGAAATAAATTAAGAAATGAATTTTAATTCTTTAAGGCAAGAAATTACCAGCCATAATGCTTCTGTTAAGGAATTAGTTAATGATATATTTGCCAAAATCGATCATAAAGATCCTGAAATTAACTCATTTATTTGTACTACTAAAGATAATGCTATCTCGCAAGCAGAGAACATTGATAAATTAATTCAAAATAAAGAGAAACTCCCTCCTCTCGCGGGGATTCCAATAGCAATAAAGGATAATATTTGCACCAAAGGAGTTGCAACAACTTGTGCAAGTAAAATGCTCAAAAGCTTTGTTGCGCCTTATGAATCCACTGCTTCGAGTAAATTATGGTCTTCAGGGGGAATTTGTTTAGGAAAAACAAATTTAGACGAATTTGCAATGGGTAGTTCAACGGAAACTTCTGCATTTGGCGTTACTTCAAATCCTTGGGATATTAGTAGAGTGCCCGGAGGCAGTTCAGGTGGTAGTGCTGCTTCAGTTGCTGCTGGTTTTTGTGCTGCGGCTATAGGTTCTGATACAGGAGGATCAATAAGGCAACCAGCTTCTTTTTGTGGCGTTGTAGGTCTTAAACCTACTTATGGCAGAGTTAGCAGATGGGGACTTGTAGCATTTGCGAGCTCTCTTGATCAAATTGGCCCAATTACAAATACTGTCTCAGATGCGGCTGAAATTCTTTATACAATATCTGGCAAAGACCCTTTTGACTCAACATGTCTTGATAAGCCAGTACCAAATTACTTGACTGACTTAAATAAATCTATAAATGGTTTAAAAATTGGAATCATTAAAGAATGTTTTGAACACCCAGGGCTTAATCCAGAAGTTAAGGAATCTGTTCTTTCTGGAGTTGATAGATTCCAAGGTTTAGGGGCCGAAATTATCGAAGTTGAATGTCCTAGATTTAATGATGGAATTGCAACATATTATGTAATTGCACCATCTGAAGCCTCCGCAAATTTAGCTAGATATGATGGAGTTAAATATGGCTACAGATCGAATGAAGGTTCAAATCTTATTGATATGACTTCAAAAAGTAGAGCAGAAGGTTTTGGAGATGAGGTACAAAGAAGAATTCTAATAGGTACTTATGCTTTGTCAGCTGGATACAGTGATGCATATTACAAAAAGGCACAAAAAGTTAGGACACTTATAAGAAAAGATTTTGATAATGCTTTTAAGAAAGTTGATGTTTTATTAACTCCAACATGCCCAACCACTGCTTTTTTGAAGGGAGATTTTGTCAATGATCCACTTTCAATGTATTTGTCAGATCTATTAACCGTTCCTGCTAATTTAGCAGGCCTCCCAGCAATCAGTATTCCTTGTGGTTTTGATACTAAAGGATTACCTATTGGAATGCAATTGATAGGGAATGTTTTAGAAGAATATAGAATATTGAATGCCTCTAATATCTTTGAAATTGATGCTCAGGTAATTAAAAACAGACCTTTATTTTAAATTTGTATTAAAAATTAATTTGTAATCACAAAGTATAGATCTTTTAGAAATTTTCTCTATCTTATATATATAAATTATTTGTATATGGCTTTCGTTCCGCTTCATAATCATAGTGACTACAGTTTACTTGATGGTGCCAGTCAAATTTCAAAAATTGTAGAAAGAGCTTGTGATCTTGGAATGGAATCGATAGCTCTTACTGATCATGGAGTTATGTATGGTGTTCTTGATTTAGTCAAGAAGTGTAAAGAGAAAGGTATAAAACCAATTATTGGTAATGAAATGTACGTGATTAATGGATCAATTGATGATCCTCAACCAAAAAAAGAAAAAAGATATCATTTAGTGGTTTTAGCAAAAAATTATACTGGTTATAAGAATCTAGTGAAGTTGACAACAATTAGTCACCTAAACGGGATGAGAGGTCGAGGCATTTTTTCAAGACCATGTATTGATAAATCTCTTTTAAAAAAATATAGTGATGGATTGATAGTTTCCACAGCTTGTCTTGGTGGAGAAATACCTCAAGCTATCTTAAAAGGTAGATTGGACGTAGCAGAGGATATAGCTCTTTGGTATAAAAAATTATTTGCAGATGACTTTTATCTTGAAATACAAGATCACGGCTCTATTGAGGATAGAATTGTTAACGTTGAATTAATAAAAATTGGGAAGAAGCACCAAATAAAAGTCATTGCAACGAATGACGCCCATTACTTATCAAGTATGGATGTTGAAGCACATGACGCTTTGCTTTGTGTATTAACAGGAAAACTAATAAGTGATGAAAAAAGATTGAGATATACCGGTACAGAATATATTAAAAGTGAAAAAGAAATGCTTGAACTTTTTAAAGATCATATTGATGATGAATCAATTTATGAGGCAGTGAATAATACAGTGGAAATTTCTCAGAAAGTTGAAGTATTTGATTTGTTTGGTAATTATAGAATGCCAAAATTCCCTCTTAACGAAGACACAGATTCATTTTCCTTCCTTACACAGTTATCTAATAAAGGCCTTTTAAAAAGACTTAAAAAAAATGATCTTTCAGAAGTTGATGAGAATTATAAAAAAAGACTTTCTTCCGAATTAAAAATTATTAAAGATATGGGCTTCCCTGATTATTTTTTGGTTGTTTGGGACTACATCAAATTTGCTAGAGATAACTCTATTCCTGTAGGACCAGGTAGAGGTTCTGCCGCAGGCTCACTAGTAGCTTATGCTCTTCAAATTACCAATATAGATCCTGTTGAGCATGGATTGTTGTTTGAGAGATTTTTAAATCCAGCAAGAAAGTCAATGCCAGATATTGACACCGACTTTTGTATTGATAGGAGAAATGAAGTTATTGATTATGTTACTAATCGTTATGGAGAGGATAAAGTTGCGCAAATAATTACTTTCAATAAGATGACCTCTAAGGCGGTTTTAAAAGATGTTGCAAGGGTTCTAGATATACCATATGGAGAGGCGGATAAATTAGCTAAGTTAATACCAGTGGTAAGAGGGAAACCTTTTAAACTAAATGAAATGATTGATAAGAATTCTCCTAGTCAAGAGTTTAGAGAGAAATATATTAATGATAATAGGGTGAAAAAATGGGTTGATTTGGCTTTGAGAATTGAAGGAACTAACAAAACATATGGAGTACATGCTGCTGGAGTTGTTATCGCATCAGTTCCTCTTGACGAACTTGTGCCTCTCCAAAGAAATAATGAAGGACAAATAATAACCCAATATTCTATGGACGATATCGAATCACTTGGATTATTGAAAATGGATTTCTTGGGTCTTAAAAATCTTACGATGATTGAAAAGACAGTTTCTCTTATTAATCAATCTACTGGAAAGAAAATAAACATTGATGAGTTACCACAAAATGATGATAAAACCTTTGAGCTTATCGGAAGAGGAGATCTTGAAGGTATTTTTCAACTTGAATCTTCCGGAATGAAACAGGTAGTTAAGGATTTCAAACCTAATTCTCTAGAGGATATTTCTTCCATACTGGCTCTTTATAGACCTGGTCCTCTTGATGCAGGCCTTATACCTAAATTCATAAATCGAAAAAATGGGAACGAAAAGATTGATTTCCCTCATCCTTTTATTAAGTCAATTCTCACTGAAACCTATGGAATTATGGTTTACCAAGAACAAATCATGAAAATTGCTCAAGACCTAGCCGGTTATTCTCTAGGTGACGCAGATTTACTTCGAAGAGCGATGGGTAAAAAGAAAGTTTCTGAAATGGTAAAGCATAGGAATATTTTTGTAGATGGTTCTATGAAGAAAGGTGTAAATGAAAAATTAGCAAATGATCTTTTTGATCAGATGGTTTTATTCGCAGAATATTGTTTTAATAAAAGTCACTCAACTGCTTATGGTGCGGTAACTTATCAAACTGCATTTTTAAAAGCCCATTTTCCTGTTGCATATATGGCAGCCCTTTTAAGCGTAAATTCCGGTTCTAGCGATAAGATGCAAAGATATATTTCTAATTGTTATTCCATGGGAATAGAAGTAATTTCACCGAGCATTAATTTTTCGGGGGTTGATTTTACTATTAAGAACAATCAGATTTTATTCGGGTTATCTGCGATTAAGAATTTAGGAGATTCTGCAATAAGAAATATAATTGAAAACCGAAATAGCTCGGGAACCTTTAAGTCATTATCAGATTTGTGCGACCGTTTGCCTTCTAATATTCTTAACAAAAGAAGTCTTGAATCTCTAATTCATTGTGGAGCACTAGACGAGTTTTCAAATGATAATAATAGAGCTCAGTTATTGTCAGATCTTGAACATGTTATTGAGTGGGCCTCTTCAAGAAATCGTGATAGATTATCAGGCCAAGGAAATCTATTTGACTCTAATGAAGAATTTTCTAATGTTGCTTTTTCAGATTCACAATTAGCAAAGGTTGATGATTATTCACTTATTGAGAAGTTAAAGTTAGAAAAGCAGCTATTAGGCTTTTATTTATCTGATCATCCTCTAAAGCATTTAACTAAGCCAGCAAAACTTGTATCACCTATAAGCATTTCTCAATTAGAAGAAACAAAAGATAGAACCAAAGTATCTTTAGTTGGAATGATCCCTGATTTGAAACAAATTACAACGAGAAAAGGTGATAGGATGGCTATAATTCAGCTTGAAGATCTTTCTGGAAGTTGCGAGGCAATAGTTTTTCCAAAAACCTATTTAAAATTATCAGAATTTCTTTTGACTGATACTAGATTATTGGTGTGGGGAACAATAGATAAAAAAAGTGATAAGACTCAATTAATAATTGATGATTGTAGAGAAATAGATAACCTTAAATTACTTATCATTAATCTTGAAAGTTCTCAAGCATCAGATGTAAGAGTACAAAATACCTTGAGAAACTGTTTAACTAAATTTAAACCAGATAAAGAAAGATGTGGAATCAAGATTCCAGTTTTAGCTGCAGTGAGAAATAAAAATAGTGTTACCTACGTTAAATTTGGTGAAGAATTCTGCATTGGAGATATTCAAGGAGTATGCAAATTATTAGAAGATAAATCATTCAAAGTTAATTTGAAATCTTTAGTTTCCTAGATTAACTTTTATCCTCGAAATTTTGAGTTGCAGGTTTAAATGCTGCTTTTGCACGTTGTATGTTCATAGGAATATTTTCAATACCAAAAAAGGATCCAGGCTCTTTGTCCCAACTAGCTGATAATATTCCAAAACTCAATCCTGCTAGACCTAGCAAAAAAAACAATGCTGAAATTGCAATTGTTGATGAAGGAGGTATCTCAGCAATATTTCTAGTAACTATGAAATAGCTAACAACAAAAACTGACATCCCTAATATTGTGGGAATTCCTGCTGTAAAAAATATTCTTCTTGCCATTCTGTCAGCAACATATTTAGGTATTCCAGTTGATGATCTTCTTGGGGTAGTTACAGTACTTGATGCTTTTTCTAGATTAGCAAACGCAGTTTTCTCAGGATAATTTTTTTTCTTTTTAAATTGTGTCTTTTTTTTAGATTGCTTTTTTTTCATTAATTGAAATCATCCTCTGATTCCAATTTTCTTTACAAGCTCTTGATATTTCTGAACGTTTTTGTCTTTTATGAAAGAAAGTAATCTTTTTCTTTTACCAATCATTTTTAATAATCCTTGCCTTGAAGCGAAATCATGAATGTTTCCTTGGAGATGGTCACTTAATTTCGATATTCTTTTTGAAAGCAGTGCTACTTGAACTTCGGCTGAACCTGTATCAGTTGGATGTACTTGATGAGTCTCAATCAGCTTCTGTTTTTCAGCTGTATCTAATGACATAAATTTTAGTTCTTTTACTTTATAATACTACGTCAGCTAGCTATATTACTACCTTCCTTATCTAGATAATTCATAGCTAATTTCAATAAATTTTCAAATGATAAATTATTTTCTTTTTTTGCAAGGAGATCTAGTTCATTAATAATAATTGGCAAAATAGTCTTGATTTCTTTATTTTTGTAATTTAATGATTGAAGAGTTAACTGAAGATCCTCGATCATTTTATAAATTTCTGGATCCTTAATCTCAAATTCATCTTTGTCTTTTTCAAATTGTATTTCACTTTTAAATTTATTTTTTAGTTCCAAAATTAACCGATCACTCATTTTTTGTCCAATGCCAGGCACGGAACAAATTAATTTTTTGTTTTGTGTCTTTATTACATTGATAACTTCACCAATAGAGAATTTATTTAATATCCCCATAGCGATTTGAGATCCAACACCTCGGATACTTAGAATTTCAATAAAGAAATTCTTTTGTTCCTTTGAAGTAAAGCCAAATAATAAATCTGAATCTTCCTTCTTAATATGTTTTAACCAAAGAGTAATTTTTTTATTTGATATCTGATTTGTTTTTAATTTGAGAAAAAAGGATTCTAGTATTTGTATTTCGTATCCTAATCCTTGACAATTTATTAAAACAAAAAATTTTTGATTAGTTTGCCATAACTCAACCAATTCTCCATTTATCCAACTAATCAATTAACCACCATCCACCTGACAACCAATTAGTGCTCCTGCCGTTCCACCAGCAGGTACTGCCCAAAATCTATCTTTCCCTCTAGAGGAGGAAAGTGCTATTCCAGCACCAAGAAGGCCTCCAATAAATGAGCCTTCGGTGCAATCGTTATTATCAACTTTTTGTGCTTGTTCTCCTCCACAAGGAATTTCTATATCAACTATGTAATTTTTGACGTAGCCAGGGCTTGATTGTGTTCCAGGAATATATTCTTCTCTGTATTCTTTTCTGGAACATGTTGCAGCTTTTGGTGTTGATGCATTCGCTTGCAGTAATGGAGAAAAGAAAAATATTACGAATAAAACTAATTTCATCACTAAGCGAGTTTTTATATATATTTTATATCCTTTTACGTATTTTGGTTGTAGATATAATAGTTCCTAATAAAACTAATAAGGCGCCTAATAAAAAATTTATGTTTATTATTTCTCTAAAAAACAAAATCCCCCAAATAGAACCGAATAAAACTTGCAAATAGTTAATTATTGAAGCTTCAGAAGCAGGTAAATTTTTTAATCCTATAGTTAAAAATGTCTGACCTAATTGCGTAAATAAACCAATGCCAATTATCCAAACTAATTCACTCCAATTTGGGGTAACCCAGTTCATTAATACAATTGGACATAAAGTTATAAAAGAAATAAGTGGAAAATATTCAATAATTACATAAACATCTTCAGTAAATGAAAGTTTCTTAACTGTCACGTATGCCAATGCAGTAAAAATTGCTCCAAGAAATGCTATCGAAATCGAGACATTTTCAATATCAACGTTTATATTTGATAATTGACTTGGATTTAATATTACTAATATTCCAATCCAACCAAAAATTAAGGCAAAAATTATATTCCGAGTTAATTTTTCTCTTATAAATATAGTAGCAAATATAGATATAAAGATAGGATATGTGTACTGAATGACGGTAGATATACTAAGGGGCATATTTCTTATCGAATAAAAAATACAAACTAAAGCTAAAGTTCCTAAAACACCTCTTAGGATAAGTAATGGTCTATTTTTGCCCCATGGATTTATATTTTTGAGATTAATAATGAATAATGTAATTATTAAACTTATTAATGATCTGAATAAAACTAATTCATAAATGGGTATCCTTTTATCAATATTTTTTACACACAAAGTCATCAAACTAAAGAAGAATGAGGCAAAGACCAAATTAAATTTATTCAATGAATTAAATTTTTTTTCTAATTTTGCAATATTTATCATTTAAAAAATAGTTTTATTGTGAAATTAAGTGGATTCTTATTTGATTTTGACCTATAACAAATAAATTATTATTTATTTTTTGATAAAAATCTCAATGGTTCATTCTATACACCCAAGAACTATTCAAGAGGTTAAGGAAAAAGCAGATATCGTTGACGTTATATCTGAACATATTGTTCTTAAGAAGAAAGGTAAAGAATTTGTTGGGATTTGTCCTTTTCATGATGATACTAAGCCATCTATGACAGTATCACCTACTAAACAATTCTATTACTGTTTTTCTTGTGGTGCAGGTGGAAACTCTATTAAATTTTTAATGGAATTTACTCGTGCAAATTTTTCAGATGTTGTACTTTCACTCGCTAAAAAAAATAATATTAATGTTGAAAATCTTGAGGGGCCCCAAGTAGAAGCTTATAAAAAACAACTATCTAGAAAGGAAGAGCTTTATAAAATATTAAGAGTCACTAAAAATTGGTTTAAGTCTCAATTAAATAATTCTCTTGGTTTTGAAGCTATGAAATATTTAACATCTAAGAGAAACTTGAGTAACAAGGTTGTTGATAACTTTGAATTAGGTTTTGCCCCAAATTCATGGAATGATTTATTTAATTATCTTTCCAAGGTAGAAAAATTCCCCATTAATTTAATATTAGCTTCAGGTCTTGCAATTTCTAAAGATAATTCTGATAAGATTTATGATCGTTTTAGAAATAGATTAATTGTTCCAATACATGATATGCAGGGAAGAGTAGTTGCCTTTGGAGGAAGATCTCTTGATGGTCAGGAACCTAAATATCTTAATTCTCCTGAATCAGAGATATTTGAAAAGGGAAAAATGTTATTTGCCTTCGAAAAAGCTTCTAGTGATATTAGAAAAAGAGATAAAGCTATTATTGTTGAAGGCTACTTTGATGTAATTTCTCTTCATTCAAAGGGAATAACTAATTCTGTGGCTTCTCTGGGTACCGCATTAAATAAGTATCAAATTTCTCAACTATGTAGATGTACAGATAATAAAAATATAATTTTGAATTTTGATTCTGATAATGCAGGGATATTAGCTACAAAAAGGGTAATAAAAGAAGTCGAAAGCTTATCTCTCCATGATCAAATTAATCTTAAGATACTTCAACTTAATGATTTCAAAGATCCTGACGAATATTTGAATAGTCATACACCTGAAGATTATTTTAATTTAATTGATAATTCATCCTTTTGGATTGATTGGGAGATTGATCAGATCTTTAAAGATCAAGATTTAACTAAGTCTGAAATTTTTCAAAGTGTTATTTCTTCATTGGTAAAATTGTTGAGTAAATTACCTCAATCATCAACCAGAACTCATTATTTACAAAAAGTTTCCGAACAATTAAGTAAGGGACAAGCTAGGTTAGCAATTCAGTTTGAACAAGATTTAAGAAATCAAGTAAAGGGATTTCGTTGGCATGGTAGATCAAAAAAATTTGAACAACCAAATGAAATTTCTCGACGAGAGAAAAATGAATCGGAAATAATTTTTTATTATTTACATTGTCCAGATCTTAGGCTATTTATTCGTGATGAATTTCTCAAAAGAGAAATTAATGTTTTTAATACTAGTTATATTCAAAGTCTATGGGAAGCTATTTCAAAAATTGAACAAAATAATTTAGGTTTAAATTATTTAAATGATTTAAAACAATCAAATAGTCAAAATCTTCAAATAGATTTTTCTTCTATTAACTTAATTTCACTTTTGCCTGACTACTTAGCTCTAAATAATCCTGAATCATCAAATAAAATTAATATTTTTATTAATCCAAATGAGTTGTTTTTAACATTGCTGAGTAATCCTAAGGACAATTTACTAGGAACATTATCACTTCTTGAGAAATATAATTCTTTAAAAAGATGTAGACACTTAATAGAATCTTGGGGATCTCAAAGATTAAAAACTTTAGAAAATTGTATATCTATTTTAATTGATAACCCATCTTCAGGTTCTACAAATACAAATAAAGAGATAGATGATCTTTTTAAGGATTTAAACTCAGATGCCATTAAATTTCAGGAATTATATTACCTAGAAAGACAACATATAAATTTCTTAGACAAACAACGTTGTGGCAATTTCCTCGCTAGTTAATATAAAAAATTCTAATTTATAGGCAGTATTTTTTAATCAAGTTTTTAACTTTTTTGGGTTTATCTTCAAGAAAATAAGCTTCTACTTCTTTCGCATAAGTCCCAGAAAAATTTGAACTAGAGAACTCTAATGCTTTTCTTTTACTTTGATGCAATTTGCTTTCTAATTTTTTTATATCCCCTATTGTTTTATTGTCATTACATTTTTGTATCGCATGAGTTGCTTCGTGTCTTAATGCTTTTCTTATCGCACTTTCTGTTTTGAAGTTATCTTTATTTGGTTGTTGATTCTTATTTCTAAAATTTGTTTTCCTTTTTGCATTTTCAGTACATATTATTATTTTATTTTCTTTAAAATTATGTAGCCCTTTTATTTCTTTGTTTAATAGACATTCAATTTTATTTTCTTCAACTATGTAGTTTGCTTTCATTAATAAGTTAAGAATCTCTTTATCTAATTTGCTCAAAAATAATATAAATTCCATTCTATTTTGTTTACTTTACTATAGTTGGGATTTGTTCTATATCAGTTGTAGATGAGCGACTTAAGAAATTCTTATTCATCTTCCAACTTTTTGGATTTTTTGCAATGGCCCATGTAATTGCATTGTTATTAAATCTTTTATTTAATAAATCAATTGTTTTCATAAGATTTGTTGATTTTTTTAAGACTTTCTGAGATTTGTAATTGATAACTGATTGCTGTAAATATTCGCTATTTGTTAAATCCTGCATTAAAACACCAGCTTTTGAGAATTTATATTCGGGATTATAAATTTCTTTAGATAATTCAACTACTATTTTTAAAATATTGTTTGTGTCATCTGTTGCATTTGTAAGTTTTCTATGAGCACTTCTTTGATAATTTTGACTTGAATATTTACTGGTTCTAGCAAATACTCTAATATTAGATGATTGTAAATTCTGACTTCTCATTTTTTCAGAGGCTTTTATTGCGTGAGTTGCCAGTGCTTGAGTTAAGTCTTCTAATTTTGTGATAGGCGTGCCGAAACTCCTGCTCACCTGAATTTCTTTTTTTGATTTCTTGTTTTTTTCTATGGGCAGGCATCTATGGCCTTTCAGTTCTAATTGCAGTCTTTTCCCTACGATGCCTAATTTCTTAATGATTTCATTTTCTTCCATATCTCTTAGTTCTCTCGCATTTTTAATACCTTTACTTTGTAACCAATTAGAGGTTTGTTTCCCGACTCCCCATATCTTATCTATACTAATTCTTTTCAAATAATTATTCTCATTTTCGGTTCTAGCTAAATCAAATATTCCAGCTGAATAATCAATATTTTTAGCTAGTTTATTAGCAATTTTTGCTCTTACTTTATTTTCTCCTATCCCTACTGTTATGGTAATCCCTAGATTCTGATATATTAATGATCTTATGCTTCTTGCCCAAGGATATAGATTTTCATCATTAGGTCTAGAAATCGAGACGAATGCTTCGTCAATGGAATAAATTTCTATCTGTTCACAGTAGCTTTTCAGTAAATTCATTAGTCTTCTGCTCATATCCCCATAAAGCGAGTAGTTTGAGCTTAAGACTGCTACATCTAATTTATTTAGTCTTTCTTTGACCTTAAAATACGGAGTTCCCATTTTAATTTTTAAAGCTCGCGCTTCAGGGCTTCTTGCAATGATACATCCGTCATTATTAGATAAAATTACTACTGGTTTATTTCTCAAATGAGGATTAATATTTTGTTCACATGACGCGTAAAAATTATTAGCATCTATAAGAGCTATTGCATCAATATTTGAAATTCTCATAAATAGCTATGTATTGAATAAATAACAACTCCCCATATCTGTACATCAATATGGTTTTTAAATCTAAAATCAGGATAATTATTATTTTCTGATTTTAAATATAATTCATTATTTTTTATAGATAATCTTTTTATTGTAAATTCTCCATCTATCATTGCAATGATGATATTCCCTGGCCTGGCTGTTAAACTCTTGTCTACTATTATTAAATCTTTATCTTTAATTCCTGAATTTATCATTGAGTCACCTTTAACTCTAAGAAAAAAAGTGCTAAAAGGATTAGATATTAAATGTTCGTTTAAATCAATATTTTCTTCTGTATAGTCATCTGCAGGAGAAGGAAACCCTGCTGATACCGAATCAGTTAATAAGGGGATTTTAAATGTTTTAGTAGTTGAATCAAAAGAGTCCAAGGTTAAATTAATAGTATATATGTACTATATAGCAAAAAATCAGAAAATAGTTAGTTATTAAACTTTTATAGATTAATTTTAAATTGAATCTAATCTTTTTAAGAACGATGGTAAGGGGAGTTGTTTGATATAGAAATAGCTCTGTAGATTTGCTCGATTAGGATTAATCTAGCTAATTCATGAGGAAAAGTTAAAGGAGAAAGGCTTAGGACAAGATCTGATTTTTCTTTTATATCTGAACTAACTCCATCAGTATCACCGATTAAGAAATTAATTTTTTTATTTTTAAAATTCAAGAGTAAGGAAGATAGTTCAACTGAATTAAACTGTTTTCCTTCTTCACTTAGGCAGATAATAATATTGTTATTGGATCTAAGATTATTTAAATTAAAAGTCTTTAACTCATTAATGATAAGTTCAGGCATTCTTTTTTTGTATTGATTAATTCCATCTCTAATCCAAAGTTTCTTTATTTTGCCGATAGCATAAATTGCTAATCTATTACTCTGAATCATAAGTAAATATCAAAACTAATTATTCATCAAGAAGATAATTAAATTCATCATATAGTTCCTCTTCGGTTGTTAATTTCTTGGAAAAATTATCTTTTTTTGAATTCATATTAATTTGATTAATCTCACTTTTTCTTAGTGAATTATTAACGTTAGAAGTCTCTTCTAAAGATTCAGAATTATCAATTAACGAATAAAAAATTTTATTGGGATCTTCTGAATTAAGTTGATTGGTGATTAAATTATCATTATTAGTTATATTTGTGTAATTATTTATATTTTTACTTTCGTTATTTAAATTTTTCTTTTTTTTAAATTTAATGAGTTTATCTAAATTTTTTTTTGATAAGCTCATGATATAAAGGATTAAATAAATTCATATTTAATTTAAACATATTATTTATCTTTTAGATGAATTCTAAAAACTATCATCAAAAAAAAAGATTTGGACAACACTGGTTGGTAAATAAAAAAATATTAGAAAAAATTAAAGAAATTGCTGTTCTTAATAAAAATGACTTTATTTTAGAGATTGGTCCTGGTAAAGGAGCTTTAACATCTAAGTTGTTAGATTCAGAAATTAAAAAATTACATGCGATTGAATTAGATAAAGATTTAATAAATTTATTAAATGATAAATTCAATAATAATGATAAGTTCTCACTTCAGCAAGGAGATATTCTTACCGTAAATTTAGATTCGATCAATAAGAAGATTACAAAAGTGATTGCAAATATTCCTTACAATATAACTGGCCCAATATTGGATGTTTTCATAGGTCGATTGGGCATTATAAAAAATTATAATTACGAAAAAATAATATTTTTAATGCAGAAAGACGTTGTAGATAGGATTTTGTCAAAAGAAGGAAGTCCCAATGCTGGTGCACTTAGTATAAGAATGCAACTTTTATCAAAAATAAAAAGAATATGTGATGTGCCCCCTTCATCATTTAGTCCGCCTCCAAAAGTTTTTTCTTCTTTAGTAGTTTTCGAACCAATTAAAAATGATTTAAGATTAGATATTAGTCTAGAAAAATATATAGATAAACTTCTTCGAATTTCATTTAATTCAAGAAGAAAAATGCTTAGAAATACTCTTAATTCAATACTTTCAAATGAAGAGATAAATGAATTATCTGAATCTTCAAAAGTTTGTTTTAATTTAAGACCACAAGATATTTCAATTGACCAATGGATAAAGCTTGCAGAAAATTGTATTAAAATTAAAAAATAAAAATTTAAGTATATGCAAGATTTAGCTAAAACGAAAATTAATATTAAATCTCCTGCCAAAATAAATTTGCACCTTGAAGTTATTGGTAAAAGAGAGGATGGATTTCATGAGTTAGCAATGATTATGCAAAATATCGATCTTTCTGATTATTTAGAATTTGAAATTAATAATGAAGGTTTAATTAAACTTGAGTCTGATTGTAATGATTTAAGCTTATCTGATGATAACTTAATTGTTAAATCAGCAAATCTATTAAGGAAAAAATCAAATATAGATAACGGTGCAAATATATTTTTAAGAAAAAATATTCCAATTGGTGCAGGATTAGCTGGTGGATCTAGTAATGCAGCAGCAACATTAATTGGTCTTAATAAGTTATGGGATTTGAACTTAGATCAAGAAACATTATGTTCATTAGCATCAACTTTAGGATCTGATATTCCATTTTTTATAAATGGTGGTATTCAATTATGTTTTGGAAGAGGAGAAATTTTGGAGAAATTAGATTCAAACTTTGAATATGGAGTAATTCTTTTAAAAAATCCAAATGTATCAGTATCTACAGCTGAAACTTATAAAAAATATAGTAATAGATTTTGTGATCAATATCTTACAAATAGAGAAATGATTGAGAAAATAAGAAAAGATTTAAGAGATAATGGTTTAAATAACTTAAATTTTGATAATCAACATTTAATTATAAAAAATGATTTGCAGTTAGTTGTTGAAAATGAAAATGATTCTGTAAACCAGGCATTATATTTACTTTCTAAATTAGAAAATTGTCTCACATTTTCAATGAGTGGATCAGGCCCTACATGCTTTGCACTCTTTAAAGATATAGAGACTGCTAAAAAAGAATTAACTGCAAATTCTAAATTATTTAAAGATAAAGGCTATGATTCATGGGTTTGCACATTCCTTGAAAAGGGAATAACATTCATTTAAATTTTTTTTATATAAAAATCTATTGTGGCTGATAATAGTAATGAGAATATTGAAAAAAATATTCCCCAAAAAGGACCTTTAAATTTTATTGTTGGATCATTAACAAGTTTTTTATTATTTATATTTTTTTATTTTTTAAGTAATAAAATTGCAATTTATTTTTCAGTACATAAACCATCTAATTCTTCTGAAATAGTCCAAAATATTTCCTCTAGTATTAATACCTTAATAATTGGATTATCTTTTTTGCTAACTTTCTCTTTTGCTTTTATTGGTATAGGACTTTTTATTGTATTTATTCGCAGTTTTATTGTGAAGAAAAGTTGAATTGCCAATATTATTAAGAAAACACTTTCTTTGAATGTCTTTACATGACTTAGGCCTTCTAGTCCTTTTGCTGTCGCCTGGAATGATTTTATCAATATTACTACTCATAACCTTCGCTGAAGGAGGTTGAATTATTCAAAGTGGTAGGATTATATATGTGATTAATTAGGTAATTAATTGTGGCTGGAACATTATTATTTAATGCTTTGAAAGAGGCAATTGATGAAGAAATGGCAAATGATGTAAATGTTTGCGTTATGGGGGAAGATGTTGGTCAATATGGAGGATCTTATAAGGTAACTAAGGATTTATATGAAAAATATGGAGAATTAAGAGTCTTAGATACTCCAATTGCAGAGAATAGTTTTACGGGAATGGCTGTGGGTGCAGCAATGACTGGCTTAAGACCAATAGTAGAAGGAATGAATATGGGTTTTTTGCTTTTAGCTTTTAATCAGATATCAAACAATATGGGTATGCTTAGATATACAAGTGGTGGAAATTATAAAATACCAGCAGTAGTTCGAGGACCTGGAGGAGTTGGTCGTCAACTTGGTGCTGAGCATAGTCAAAGACTTGAAGCATATTTTCATGCAGTTCCTGGCATAAAGATTGTTGCTTGTAGTACGCCCACAAATGCTAAAGGTTTAATGAAAGCAGCTATAAGAGATGATAATCCGGTTTTATTTTTCGAACATGTTCTTCTATATAACTTGTCTGAAGAATTACCTGAGGGTGATTATACTTGCGCTTTAGATCAGGCTGACGTAGTAAAAGAAGGTAAAGATATTACTTTATTGACTTATTCAAGAATGAGACATCACTGCCATAAAGCTGTTGAAGAATTAGAAAAAAAAGGAATAGATGTTGAGTTAATCGATTTAATAAGTTTAAAACCTTTTGATATGGAAACCATCTCAAAATCAATAAGAAAAACAAATAAAGTAGTTATTGTTGAAGAATGTATGAAGACTGGAGGTATTGGTGCAGAATTAATTGCCTTGATAACAGAAGAGTGTTTCGATGATCTTGATGCCCGACCAATTAGATTATCTAGTCAGGATATTCCGACTCCGTATAATGGAAATCTTGAGAATTTGACAATAATTCAACCACATCAAATAGTTGAAAAAGTTGAAGATTTAATTAGTGGGAGTATATAGGTAATGAAAAGAAGGCAAGGTTGGCTTTTTTTTATTATATTTCTACTTACGCTATCTGTTTATCTTTTAATAAATTACCCCTTACAGTTGGGATTGGATTTACAAGGGGGATCTCAACTTACACTACAAATTATTAAAGAGGAAGGGAAGGTAACTAAGGATGAACTTGATGCAGTTAATTCGGTTATAGATAGACGCGTTAACAACTTAGGGGTTTCAGAGTCAAACTTGCAAACCCTGGGTGCAGATCAATTAATTTTAGAACTACCAGGAGAACAAAATCCATTAGTTGCTTCAAGAGTTTTAGGTAAGACTGCTTTATTAGAGTTTAGGACCCAAAAAGCAGGAACATCTACAGATTTAAAAAACTTGCAACTTCAGAGATTTAATATTAAAGAAATTATTGATCAATATTCTTCTTCAGAAAAAAGTCAATTTGATGATAAATTCTTC
>MWOR01000253.1 GCA_002025865.1 Prochlorococcus sp. HOT208_60m_813I02
TCATGGAAGAGGTGGTTCTGTAGGTAGAGGAGGAGGACCAGCCTATCAGGCAATATTGGCTCAACCAAGCGGCACTTTAAAAGGGCGAATAAAAATAACAGAACAAGGTGAAGTTTTAGCTTCTAAATATAGTCTGCCCGAACTGGCTTTGTACAATCTTGAGACTGTAACTACAGCGGTAATTCAGAATAGTTTGGTAAATAATAGACTTGACGCTACTCCAGAATGGAATCAATTAATGTCTAGGTTGGCAGAAACATCAAGGTCACATTACAGAAAATTAGTGCATGAGAATCCTGATTTGTTAAATTTCTTTCAAGAGGTAACTCCAATAGAAGAAATAAGTAAATTACAGATATCTAGTAGGCCTGCTAGAAGAAAAAAAGGTGCAAAAGATTTGTCAAGTTTAAGAGCTATTCCATGGGTATTTGGTTGGACACAAAGTAGATTTCTTTTGCCAAGTTGGTTTGGAGTAGGCACAGCATTGTCATCTGAATTAAATACAGATCCACAACAAATTGAATTATTAAGAGTTCTGCATCAAAGATGGCCATTTTTTAGGATGCTTATATCTAAGGTGGAAATGACATTATCGAAGGTGGATCTGGAAGTTGCTAGATATTATGTTGATACTCTTGGCAGTAAAGAAAATAAAGATTCTTTTGATGATATTTTTGAAGTAATTTCTAAAGAATATAATCTTACAAAATCTTTAATACTTGAAATTACTGGTAAAAATAAACTCCTAGAATCTGATAGAGACTTGAAATCATCAGTAAACTTGAGAAATAAGACAATTATTCCATTAGGGTTTTTGCAGGTTTCACTTCTTAGAAGATTAAGAGACCAGACAAGACAACCTCCAATAAGCGAATTCATGATAGATAAAGATGAATCTAGCAGAGCTTACAGCAGAAGTGAACTATTGAGGGGTGCACTTTTAACTATCAATGGGATAGCCGCTGGCATGAGAAATACAGGTTGATAATTGCAATATTTTTCTAAAAAAAAACTTGTTCTTCCAAAAGGTTATTTTGTTAACTCTTCTCAACTCCCATTAGCTAAAGAAGTTAACAAACTTTTAGCGAATTGTGGATGTGAGACATTTCCAATAAAGCCTCTTTCTGAGGCTATTCAGAAAAGTAATTTCTTTTTTACCATACAGAGTGAATTAAAAAATAAATTATATGCCTTTGTAAGGGTTACGTCCGACAGAGGATTGAATGCTAATTTGTGGAATTTAAGTGCATTACCAGGGGATAATCAGCAACTTTATTATTCAATATTGCTTCAAGTAACTCTTGAGAAAATAAATAGAGAAATGCCTGGATGCAGTATATCCGTACAAGCTCCAGCATCTTCATTTATAAGTCTAGAGGAAAATGGATTCATACTAGATCCAAATGGAATAAGAGTAATGGGATATAAACTTTAAAAATCATTTTACGAGCATGGAGGGATTTGAACCCCCGACTCTCAGAACCGGAATCTGATGCTCTATCCAACTGAGCTACATGCCCTTTAATTTTTCAATTTCTTTAAAGAAAATCTAAACATTTTAAACTTAGCTAATTTAATTAATGAATGCACAAAAAAAATTTTTTTAAATAAATTAAAAATTAAAAATTTTCGGAACCATAAAAGTTTTGAAATTGATCTAAAAGAGCAAAGAGCAATTGTTCTTGGCTGTAATGGTATTGGCAAGTCAAATTTACTTGAATCGGTTGAATTTTTAAGTCAATTAAAATCTAATAGAGCACTAAGCGATAAAGACTTAATAGAGAATGACAGTGATATGGCTGTAGTTATAGGACAGATCAATTTTAAAGACGATTTAAAGTTAAATTTATTCCGAAAAGGGCCTAAAAGAATTTATGTTAATGAATCAATCTTGAAAAAACAGAGTGAAATAAAGAATTATATTCGTAGTGTATGTTTCTGTTCTAATGATATAGATATTGTTAGAAGTGAACCCAGTTATCGAAGAACATGGATTGATAAAGTCGTATCTCAGCTTGAACCAGTATATTTGGAGCTAATAATTAGATTTAATAGGCTTTTAAAACAAAGAAGTCATTTTTGGCGTTCGGAAAGTTTCTTAAAAACCCAATCCACAGATATTATTGAAAGTTTTGATATTCAAATGTCAATATTAAGTACAAGAATTTTTAGGCGCAGAAGAAGAGCTTTATTAAAAATAAAACCCTACGTTGAATATTGGCATAATCATTTAAGTAAATCTCAAGAGCAAATAGACATAAATTATCTTTCGGGGATACAAAATATAAGTCCAGAAGAAGAAGAAGAAGAAGTTATTAGAAAAAAAATAGCAGAACAACTCTTTAATCAGCGTTCAATAGAGGCATTGACTGGTAAATGTAATTTTGGCCCTCATCGTGATGATGTTGAGTTTCTAATCAATAATGTTTCAGTAAGAAAATATGGTTCCTCAGGACAGCAAAGGACTTTTATCTTGGCTTTAAAGATGGCTGAACTCGATTTATTAACTAAAACATTAAATGTTCCTCCAATACTTATATTAGATGATGTCTTGGCGGAATTAGATTTAACTAGGCAAAATTTGTTATTAGATTCTGTTGGTAAAGATAGTCAATGTTTTATAAGTGCGACACATTTAGATAAATTCAATCAGTCTTTCTTAGGCTCGTCACAAATGATTCACTTATAATTTTTGAAAGATATGATTCTTAGCTAATCTTAATTTCATATAAATTTCTTAAATGGAAATCTACAAAAAAAGTCAAATTTTAAGTTCATTAACTGATGAGCAAAAATTAAGTCATCAAAGTAAACACTTTTTGTTGGAACTTTATAGATGCGATCCCGAAAAAATCAATGACGAATCCTTTTTGCGCTGTATTTTAAATAGAGCTGCTAAATTGGCAAATGCAACAGTTTTGAATTTGATAAGTACTAAATTTGAGCCTCAGGGGGTTACGGCAATTGCATTACTGGCAGAATCTCATATTTCAATACATACTTGGCCTGAATCTAATTATTCGGCAGTCGATATTTTTACATGTGGTCAAAATATGATGCCTGAACTAGCTAGTCAATATTTAATTGAATCTTTGATGGCTAAAGAACATTCTTTGCGTGTCATTGAGCGAAATCCACCTTCAGCAGTGTCTAAACAGACCAGAAC
>MWOR01000254.1 GCA_002025865.1 Prochlorococcus sp. HOT208_60m_813I02
TCGTATATGAAATTTTTATTTTTCATTCCTAACCCCTTTTCTTTTTAAGAAACCAAATTTTTTGTTTTACTGCAAGTAAAAAGACTTTTTTTTTAAAAATTGACAAATTAAAATTTTCTTTTAATAAAACTTTTATCTTGGTTTATACAACATTGATATTTTATAATGCGGGAAAAAACAGTACAAATTAAATAAATTTCTTTTGAAACTTTCAAATCAACTAATAATAAAAAAAACTTTCAATAAAATAATTACTCCCTGGTATTCAATACCTTTAATAGATAGGTGGTTATTAGGTCAAATAATACCTCCTATGATATTTGCAATTTCTGCATTTACTGTTATTTCATTATCTGTTGGGGTAATGTTCGATCTCATTAGAAAAATTGTTGAATTTGGTTTGCCTCTTTTTTTAGCTTTAAAAGTACTTTTTTTTAGTTTGCCTAGCTTTTTAGTTTTGTCATTCCCTATGGCAGTTTTGCTTTCTACACTATTAGCCTATGGAAAATTATCAAGCAATTCAGAATTATTAGCTTTGAAATCTTTAGGGATAAAAACTTACAGAATTATTTCTCCAGCCATTGTTCTTTCAATATTTATGACAGGTTTAACTTTCTATTTCAACGATAATTTAGTTCCTGCGAGTAACAAGTTAGCTGAAACAACATTAAGAGCAGGAATTGGAAGTTCCTTTAGCGGTGAAAAAGGGAAAGACAATATTATGTTTTCTAGATATGGTTCTAGGATAAATGCAACAACTAAAAAGCCAACAAAAATAAATACTTTCCTTACTCATATATTCTATGCTTCAAGGTACGAAAACAAAATTATGGAGGGTGTTACAGTATTGGATTTTTCAAGAGATGATTTTCAACAAGTCTTAAAGGCAAAGACAGCAAAATTTGACTCAAAAAATTCCTCTTGGATATTTTCTGAAGGAAATATTGTATCAATTAATCCAAGTGGCCAAACTACAAATATTCAATTTAAAGAATATACCTATCCATTCGTAGAGGGGCCATTGGAATTAGCAAAAGTGCCTAAAGACGCCACTGAAATGACTTTAAAACAGGCTTTAAAAGCAGAAAAGATTTATAAAAAAACTGGAAATTTAAAAGAGATAAGAAGAATTCAGGTACGCATACAAGAAAAATTCACTCTACCATTTGCATGTTTAGTATTTGGTTTAATAGGTAGCAGTTTGGGCTCTAAATCTAATTTAAGGTCTTCTAAAAGTCAGGGGTTCGGATTGAGTGTAATACTTATATTAATTTATTATGTTATGTCATTTGTATTTAGTTCATTCGGAGTAAAAGGGATATTACCTCCAATTTTTGCTGCATGGCTTCCAGTGTTAATTTCTTTAGGAGGCGGAATTTATTTCCTGAGGAAATCAAGTTCTTTTTAAGACTTTCAGAACATAAATATAATATGCAATTAATTTGAGTAAATATTTTTTCAGGTATGAGATTCTTGGGTCTCTATATCACATCTATTTTTTGATAACCATACCAATCAGGATAATTATTTTCTTCAATAAAATTATCATCTTGGGTTAATTCTATTTCCCAGTTACCAATCTTTTTTATTAGTTCACAATCATCACAACAAAATAACATTTCTAGAGAGGCAATATCATCATTATGCTTCTTTTTACAGCCAATAAGCCATTTAGATTTAGCTAAATTTTTGGCCTCTAATTTAGTTGAAGCTGTAACCAATCCAAACTCATGTTTTTCCTGCATAGAAGTTGGATTATAACCTCCAATATTGACAAACCATAAATGTTTTTTAGCCTTATTTTTTTCTAATTGCTTTTTAACTATTTTATCCTTTTCAAAATTTATTAAATTAATCTTATAACCATCAATGTATCTTATTTTTTTATAGCTATCAATGTGCAAACCTTTTGGAGATCCAAACCAATCCTTTCTTAAAGTATCGTAAGTATCCTCGATTTTGGTTCCAACAACCCACCTAACATCATGTAGTTCAATATTAGCTTTTTTTGCTCTTCCTCCAAGGACTACTAAATAAAGAAAAATATTTTCAAGTTTTTTCACTTTTAATAAATAAAGTTTATTACTTTAACTTTAATTTAAATTATCAAGGTTTACCTTGCAGATTATTTTTACTAATTCAAAGATTTAATTAATTGAACCAACCTTTTTTCTTCGCTTTAACTTTTGGTGAAGTCTGAATCTTAGGCTCTTCGTCTACTCTACCTTTAATAATCATTAAGGGCACTATTGCCCAGAGAGCTAAAAATAATATCCAGAAAAGGTAAATGTTCATAATACTAAAAATCATTAAAATTATAATAAAATTAAATAAACATGATTCGTGAGTTTCTTTTTTAAGTTCTAAACTTAATTTATAATCGAATATTTATTTTTAAGGTAAGCAAATAAAATTTCTAATATAGTTTATATAAATGATGATGTTGCTTAAAAAATTTTTTAAAAAGTACAAATTGAAAATTTTTATCAAGCAATTAAAATAATCGCACTCTATAAAACCACTGCTTTGCTTCAGTATGTGTAGAGTGCATTTTTATAATGACATTAAAAAACTTTTTTCGTGATTATATTAAATCGACTTAATTTTTATATAAAATAAACTCAGAAAATTAAAGATGATTGAAAAAATGCGATTTATGTCATAAGCCAGATAAAATTCATTACAGAGTTAAATCCATAATTCATAGAGATTGGATTTTTTGTTGTAAAGAATGTTGGAATGTAATTTCTAAACATAATAATTATTCCTACGGTGGCACAAGAAAGTCCGAATAATAAATTTTCCTGCAAACTAATATAAAAAAACAATCAAATAATCAGAGCTTTGGAAATCTATAAAATTACTTTAAATAAGAACTTGACAATTAATGATGATTTATAAACATGATTTATAAAATTTACCAACAAAAATAACTTTTTTTTTCTTTGATTTATCTTTCTATTGTACTTTTTTTGTAATAGAGTCTTGTCTTATTTTGCTAAACCAAACTTTATAGTTTATGACGAATGGTTTGATAATGATTTTCAAGAAAATAAACTTAATGTAAAAAAAAAATAACAAATATTTCAAAAATTCATCAATTTTTTTATGAAAAATCTAATTACAAAGTTGGGGCATCTGAAAATAACTTACAAATAGACATTAATGAAAATAGGGAAGAACTATTTAATAATTATTATTTTGAAAACAATTCTGAAAAATATGATTCATTATTAAATAAAAAATTTATCTTTTTTTGAAAAGATTATCAAAAATATTTTTAAATTTTCTATC
>MWOR01000255.1 GCA_002025865.1 Prochlorococcus sp. HOT208_60m_813I02
AAATCTATCTTTAAGTTGTAAAAATAATATTTTGGGATTAAAAATAAATGGATCAAAAATTCCTCCTATTGAAATTTTTAGTCACGCATCAAGTAATTCTTTAAACGCAAAAACCCTCGTAATATTTTTAGAAAAGAATTGTGATGTTGAATTATTACAAGTAAATCTTGGTAAAGAAAACTCTTCATTATCTCAATCAACTTTCTTTTGCTTGAAAGAGAATAGTTCCGTAAATCATGGTGTTGTTTCTTACGGTGAAAACAGATCCAATCTATTAAATTCTCTCAATGTAATTCAACAAAAAAATAGTTCATACAACTTAGGTTCTTTACATTTTAAATTCAATTACGCGAGATTTGAAATTAGTATTAAACAATCTGCGGGAAACGCTAAAACAAATATCAAAGGTATGCAAATAACAAAAAAAGATCAGCAGATTTCAACCTATACAAAAATAGAATTTAATGGCCCAAATGGATTTCTAGATCAAATTAATAAATCACTGGCTGATGATAAATCACATGCAATATTTGAAGGTTCAATAATAGTTCCGAAAATTGCCCAGAGAACTGATGCTTCGCAATTAAGCAGAAATTTACTTTTATCAAATCTCGCACAAATAGATACCAAACCTCAATTAGAAATAATTGCTGATGATGTCAAATGCAAACATGGGGCTACAATTTCGCAACTAAATGAAGAAGAACTTTTCTATATGCGAACAAGAGGGATCACATTAACAGAAGCAAGTAAACTACAATTAAGTTCTTACTTTCAAGAAATAATTTCATTTATTCCCATCTCAAAAGATAAATGGGATTTGCTTGATAAACTTTTAAACGAGAATTAATGGAAACGATTCAAAATTTTCCTGAAATAACCAAGAAAGACTTTCCTCTTTTAAATAAGAATTTAAAAAGTAATGAGCAAATTATTTATTTAGACCATGCTGCAACCACACAAAAACCAATACAAGTCTTAGAAAAAATTAATGAATATTATAGTAACTTTAATGCCAATGTACATAGAGGCGCGCATCAATTGAGTGCAAAAGCAACAGAAGAATTTGAAAATGCAAGATATTTAATTAGTAAACATATAAAAGCGAATTCATCAAAAGAAATTATTTTCACAAGAAATGCTACTGAGGCAATCAATCTAGTAGCTAGATCATGGGGCGAATATTCATTAAAAGAAAACGATGAAATTCTCTTATCAATAATGGAGCATCATAGCAATATTGTTCCATGGCAAATGGTTGCAGCAAAAAATAAATGCAAATTAAAATTTATAGGTATAGATAAAGATGGGAAATTAGATATAGACGACTTTAAATCAAAACTAACATCTAGAACTAAACTTGTTAGCCTAGTTCATGTTAGCAATACTCTAGGTTGCTGTAATCCAATCAAAGAAATAACTAAATTAGCTAAACAAAAAGGTTCTTTAGTGTTAATAGATGCTTGCCAAAGTTTGGCTCATCAAAAACTGGATGTGAAGGATCTTAATATAGATTTTTTAGCTGGATCAGGACATAAATTATGCGGCCCTACAGGTATTGGTTTCCTTTGGTCAAAAAAAGAAATCCTAGAAAAAATTCCTCCTCTCTTTGGAGGAGGTGAAATGATTCAAGATGTTTTTGAAGAGACAAGTACTTGGGCAGAGCTACCGCACAAATTTGAAGCTGGAACTCCAGCCATTGCAGAAGCTATAGGTCTTGCAGAAGCAATTAATTATATTAACAATATTGGATTGAATGAAATTCATGAATATGAAAAGACTATTACTAAATATTTATTTGAAAAATTAAATCATATAGAAAATATTGAAATCATAGGTCCATCGCCGGAGATAGATCCAAATAGAGCCTCACTTGCCACCTTTTATATAAAAAATATACATTCAAATGATATTGCTGAAATTCTTGATTCAAAAGGAATTTGCATCAGAAGTGGACACCATTGCTGTCAACCTCTTCACAGGTACATCGGAATTAAATCAACAGCTAGAATCAGCATGAATTTCACAACTAATAAGGAAGAAATTGATATGTTTATAGAAAAATTAAAAGATACTATTGATTTTCTAAAAATCAATTCTTAAATATTCAAAGCATTTTTTAAAAATTCCTGAGATTTTTCCATTACTACTTCTTTATTTTCAATATTTCTAAAACCATGCCCTTCATTATCAAAAAAAATAACTTCTGAATATTTATTATTCTGAATCAAAATTTCTTGAATTTTTAAAGTTTGTTTATAAGAAATAACTGTATCTTTTTTTCCATGAAACAATAAGATAGGTTTTTTTATTTTGTTAATATGTTTTATTGGTGATCTATTTATGTAATCATCATGGTCTTTTGCATAATTTCCTACCAAAGAATTTAAATAATCTTTTTCGAACCTATGAGTGTTGTAATGCATATCCTTCAAATCAATAACAGGATATTTACAAATTGCTGCTGTAAAAATAGAACCATATAATAAACAATTCAGGGCAGTTAACCCGCCAGCACTATTCCCAAAAATTACTACTTTTTCACTATCAACTTGATTTGATTTAATCAATTCAAGAGCAAGTGCTTTGCAATCATAAGAATCAACAATACCCCATTTATAATTCAACCTCTCTCTATATGCTTTGCCAAATCCTGATGATCCTCCATAATTGACTTCAGCAACAAAAAATCCCTTCGACGTCCAATATTGAACTTCAGAATTATATGATCCATCAAAACATGAAGTTGGTCCGCTATGTGCTCTAACAAGGAGCGGTGGCTTTCTAAAATTTTCAACATGCGGTCTATAAAGAAAACAATGAGTTGATTTATCTTCAAAACCTTTAAACCAAAATGTTTCAGGTTTTGAACAATCTTTTATATGATCAAAAAATATCTGCTCAGAAAAATTTGATAAAACTTTTTTTGCAAAATCAATTTCAAATACAATTCCCAAAAAATCAGATCCATAACCCTTTAAAAGAACTTTTTTCTGAAAAACACTGAAATCACTAATTGAGGTAAAAGGAGTAGAAAATTCTTTAACAAATTTAAGATCTTTATATTGTTCCACTA
>MWOR01000256.1 GCA_002025865.1 Prochlorococcus sp. HOT208_60m_813I02
CTTTCATTGCTACATAAGAAACTAATTAAATAATACAACATTTTGTATAAATTAGTAATTAATTAATACTTTAAATTAAATTAAATAATATGATAATGAAAATCAATCTCAATACTATATATGAATTTACAGTACAGAATTTCTGAACTGCTATTAACTAATAAAATATATAACAGTAAAAAAAAGAAATGTAAAAAGAAAAAATGCTCTAATTGGAAGGGGGGCAAGTGTAATTGCCTATAAAAAAAGTCTATATATAGACCTTATATGCTCCAGGATATAAAAAATAATAACTATTTTTATTAATAGAAAGAGAACATTTTTCGCCATTATTAAGGAGATTATTAATATCAGTTCTAACCCTTAATATGTTTCCATTAATAGATACTTTATATATAAGAAATTCTCCAAGAAATTCTTTAGATATAACAATCGCATCACCAGATTCTGATCTTTTAATTGAAATAAATTTAGGAGAAATTGACATCCTTTTAACATTCGCATTTTGTAGAACCCCTGAACTATTTATTTCACCTAAACAAGACATATATGAATTACCATTTTTTTGAAGATTAATAATATTATTACCCAAAATAAAACTACTAACAAATAGAGTCTTGGGATTGTTTAGAAGGTTAATCGGTGTATCAATTTGATGTATTTTTCCTTCATTCATGACGGCAACTTTATCGCAAATTGACATTGCCTCTTCCGGATCATGGGTAACCATCAATCCACTTGCATTACAACCTTTTAGGATATTTGGGAGTTCACTTCTCAATTTTAGTTTGACATGCATATCAAGACTACAAAATGGTTCATCTAATAAAATAAAATTAGTACCAGGAGCAAGAGCTCTCGCAATTGCTAGTCTTTGTTTTTGGCCTCCAGATAATTCATGTGGGTATCTTCCAATAAAACTATCAAGACCTACAACATTTAATAAATAGTCAACTCTAGATTTATCTTTTTTGTTTTTTAATCCAAAAATTACATTTTCCAAAACAGTTAAGTGAGGGAACAGTGCATAGTCTTGAAAAACCATACCAATATTTCTTTTCTCTGGACTAAGAATTTTTTTTCCACTTGAAATTTCCTTATCATTTAGAGAAATCCTCCCTCTAGAAGGATATTCGAACCCAGCGATTAATCTTAAAAGAGTAGTCTTTCCGCAACCAGAAGGACCAAGCAACCCTAACAATTCGCCTTTTTCAATTTTAAGGTTAATTGCGTCTAGTATCCAATTTGAACATTCTTGCTTATCATATTTATGATGCAAATCATCAATTATTAACGCATCATTTTTCACTAAGTTCTTCTTATTCAAATATATTAAGTTAGCAGAAAATATTCACCTAAAATATCCCTTGTATAATTTTATACACCGTTTAATTTTCAAGTTTAATGAGAAAGTCTGAAAGAGCAGAAATAATATGCAAGGAACTCAAAAAGCTATATCCATCGCCTCCAATACCCCTTGATCATACAAATGCATATACTCTTCTAGTCGCCGTAGTTTTAAGTGCTCAATCAACAGATAAGAAGGTTAATGAATTAACAAAAAGTTTATTTAAGGTTGCAGATAATCCAGAAAGGATGATGCAGCTAGGTATTAATGGCATTTACAAATACATAAAGTTTTTAGGTCTATCTAATCAAAAATCAAAGAACATATATAACTTATCTAAATTATTGATTGAGAAGCATAATGGTACGGTCCCAGATTCTTTTGAGAAGCTTGAATCTCTTCCGGGGGTAGGTCATAAAACAGCATCAGTTGTAATGTCTCAAGTGTTTAAAATACCGGCATTCCCAGTGGATACTCATATACACAGATTGGCACAAAGATGGGGGCTATCAAATGGAGATAGCGTAGTTCAAACAGAAAAAGACCTTAAAAAAATATTTCCTATTAATGATTGGAATACCTTACATTTGCAAATAATCTTTTATGGCAGAGAATTCTGCACAGCAAGAGGTTGTGATGGAACAAAATGTTATTTATGTCGCACTCTATATCCCAAAAGAAAAAAGAAATTTATATGTAAAAAGCCTTAAGAAATTTATATAATACTTAAATTAGTTTTTTTATCATGAAAATAGCAATTTCTGGTGCATCGGGGAAAACAGGTTATAGAGTTTCCGAAGAAGCAGTTAAAAAAGGATATAAAGTAAGGCAAATCATCAGAAAGAATTCAAAAGTCTCAGCAGGATTAGAGCGTTTAGAAACAATTAGGGTTTCATTAGATAAAAAAGGAGAACTTGATGAAGCTTTAAAAGATATTGATGCTTTGATAATTGCGACTGGAGCGAGAGCATCATTAGATTTAACTGGTCCTGCAAAGGTTGATGCATTAGGTGTATACAGGCAATTAGAGAGTTGCAAAAGAGTTGGTATTAAAAGAGTTATTTTAGTTAGTTCCCTTTGTACTGGTAAATTATTTCACCCATTAAACTTATTTGGTTTAATTCTTATTTGGAAGAAATTAGGTGAAAACTTTCTACGCAATTCAAATTTTGAATGGACTATTATTAGACCTGGAGGATTAAAGGAAAATGAAGATATCAAATCAGAAAATATAAATTATTCAAAAGAGGATACTCAAATTAATGGATCAATCCCAAGAAGATTAGTTGCGCAATGTTGTATAGATTCTTTAAAAAACAAAGAATCCATAAATAAATTAATAGAAGTTACAAGTTCGAATGATAATAAAAAGATATCTTTTAAAAAAGCTATGCAAATGATTTAAAAGATGTAAATATATAAATTAAAACTATGAAAATAAACCCCAAAATTGACGCATTACAATTAATGCTTACTGATTTAAGAACTAGAAATGAGCCAATAAGACATAAAGCTGCATTTAAAGGCTGTCAACCAGAATTTCAAAGTCTTGTATCAAGATTAATCAAGCAGTTAGAGGACGAATTAGTTGCTGAAAAGCTCACTAATCGTGATAGTTAAAAAATTTAGATTACTTAAATGAAATTAAGTTATCCAATTTTGCTTGTTCTGAAAGTTCATCATATCCTCCAAAAAATTTATTATCCAAAAATATTTGAGGGAAAGTATTATGGCTACTTTGAGCCATTATTTTTTGAAAGCTCTCATCATTGTCTATTAGAGTAACTTCATGAGGAATAGATAAAGAATTAAGCAACCTAATTGCTCTTTTAGACCAAGGACAATCCCTTAAAATATATGCTTTAACACGCGATTCATTAGTGATTAAATCATGATTTGAGATATTAATAATTTTCTGTTCAAAAGAAAGTAATAATATATCAGTACCTTTTTTTACAATACATCCCTCCTCAAGATGCCCGCCAAACACATTACATCCCTCATCTGCAAAACTCAAATGTAAATGAACATCTCCATTATGAAAATGTCCGTTTAAAGAAACAATCTCTAGATTTCCTTCAAATTTATTTATCTCTTGATTACCTGGGCATTGAATACAAACTGTTCTAAGATTACCAACCACTCCAGAAACATACCCGTATAAATTATTCGATAAAGAATATTCTTTAATTGAATTTATCAAATCAGATTCTGGAGATAGCTTTAGGCTATGAGGCTGCATTAGATATAAGGAATAATTTTGTAATATAAAACATCATCATTCATAAAGAGAAGTTGAGTTTATAATCTTTAGGATTCAGATTTAAATTAAATTTTAGAATCTAGCATCAAAAACCATTCAATATTTTTACTAAAAATTTAAGCTTGTTGAGAGTGTAATATATTTTTTATATACAAAAAATAATTTGCTATTAAGAAAAAATCTTAAAAAATTGGCATTGAATATTCCCAA
>MWOR01000026.1 GCA_002025865.1 Prochlorococcus sp. HOT208_60m_813I02
TGTGTTCTCACTTTAATATTAAAGTAAGTATGTTTGAAACTATGAGAAAAAGAAAATAGAATAAGAGCAATTAACAATATTTATTTTCAAAAAATATTTTTCTTGCTACGAATAGAAAGCCAATACAAAATATAAAATGCTTTACGTTCAGCATTGGTCATTTAAGACTGGATATCATCAAAAAGGTGCGGAAAAATTTCTTGGAGGAGGAGGAGATTATCCCGGAGTTGAGATGATTGGAAGATATCATGCGCCAGGATCTCTAGAAGGGTGGATAGTTTTAAAGACAGATGATCCAAAAGCTATATATCAGCATGCAGCTGAATGGGGTGAATTCCTTAATTGGAAGACCACACCGGTATTTACTGATGAAGAAGCTGGTCCAATTGTCGCCAAAGTCTACTCATAGTTAGTTATTAAAATTCGATCTACAATAAGGGGCAAATAGCTCCTTTTTTATGTTTACACTAATCATTTCAACTTTTAGCTGCACATTTGAAGAATTCAAAACTGACGTTTCTGGATTTATAACAGGAATGGGTCGAGAAGTAGTTTCAGAATATGAGTTCGTACAAGCTGGCGAGCATAAATCTCATTTGCTCATGAACGTCTTAGATATGGAAGAACTTGAAGCTGAAATGACTTCAGATGCAGCTAAAGAGTGGGACCAAAAAAAATAATTGTAAGGATACCGTCTATGCAATTGAGATTGTTGAATAAAAATTAAACGCTTACTAATATCACTATCCGAAATTCACATTTTCTTGAAATAAGCCAAATAAGTTATCACCAACTATGGCAGCGATTATTAATATGAAGGCAACTATAGCGAAAAGAGCACTAACATCTTTTATGTCATAAGGTGCTTTAAATAGAGGTTTCTGGTCTGCCATGGTTATCAAATCTATAAATGCAATTGAATCATATTATTTGAATTCTAGTTAGAAGTATTAAGTTTTTTTTATTCTACGATTGCACAATAAAAAAGCCACTTAAAGTGGCTTTTTTATCTATTGAATAAATGAACTAGCTTGTATAAGCTTTTCCTCTGTAAGTTAGTTCGTTATGCTGTTTTTTAGCAACTTCTTTGTTCTGGACGTACTTTTGTCCTCTGTAAATTAGAGTCATTTTTTAAGCTCCGGTTTCGCTTAAGTCCCCGTTCCATGGCTTAAGTCGATTTGCGGCTTGCTAAATGCAAGTTGAACGTTTTGGTAGCGGTTGCTACAAAATTATAATAACATCCAATAAAATTATTTGTCTAGGTCTTTAATTAAAAAACTTAATGTATTGATGGTAGATTAGATTTCTAATA
>MWOR01000257.1 GCA_002025865.1 Prochlorococcus sp. HOT208_60m_813I02
TTAAAAAATTAAATTTTGAATTATTCTCTATAAATAAGCATCTCAATATTATGATAGTAACTTTAAGTTTAATAAAGTTTAAATTTTATTCCTATGACTGATATAAACCAAAAGAAAGAAAACGTTAAAATGCATTTAAAAGATTTGAGGCAAAACTTAAAGAAAATGCATTTAGAAGTTACGGAAGAATTAATATTACCTAGTCCAGCTGATGTAAAAGACTTGATGGATAAAATGGATAAACTATTAAAATTAATAGAATCAAATTAAACTATAATTTAAATAATTTAGAATCATCAAAAGTTAAAAATATGAAAATAATAAAACAAGTTCCTATTTTAATTCTAATCGCAATTTTCTTAATTTCTTGTAGGACATCCAATAATAAAGAGTATCCAACAAATAATTTGGAAAAAAATATTGAGAGTAATCCTAATTCAGAAAAGAAAAGAATGGAAATAAAGTTTTCTTGTGGAGAGGATGGTATTTCAGAATACTTAGATGATGGATGGAATATTTTAAAAGAAGAATCCCAAGAAAAAATTTGTACTTGGAAATCTGTACCTGCCACAAAAGATTGCAATATGGAAAAAGATAAAGGATGTAAAATAACAAAGCCAGATAAAATAGGTGAAGAGAAAATTTATTTATTGGAAAAATAAATTTAATATATGACTCCAAAATCAGAACATTTAGTTAATTTAATTTTTAAGAAATTAAAGACCTATAAGAAGAAAAAAATATTTTTAGAAAAAGAAAGTTTGAATAAATTTATTCTTTCACTTTTCAAAGAAAACTGAATGCAGGACTTATTTAACTTAACTGCTATAGTTAGATAAATTTTTTAATTAATATAGATATGGATAGTTTTTCATCATTAACTATTATTCTGTCAGTAATTTTTATCGTAAGTCTTTATTTTTTATTTAGGGTTACTTCTAGTACATAGAATTAAAAAATTTTTTACGTCTTTCCTAGATGATCGGATCATCCCTTAGTAGTAAAACCGTATGCTTATTTAAACCATCATTAATCCATTCTTTATATTCTTCTAGAACACACTTTTTATCAAAATTATCTAATAAATTAATTCTTTTTTTTGCATTATCTAGTGCCAACTTAATACAGAATTTATAATCGTTGGAGTTTTCTTGCATTTGTTTTTATTGAATCTTAGTAAAAATAATTTCTTATTCTGTATTGAAAATTACAATAATAAGCATTGATTTAATAAGAGTATCAAGCAATACGGAAGAAATTTTAATATATTTAGGATAATGATTTTCTTTATATTAATCCTATGTCCTACGAAGCAGGCAGTAAAGAATGTAGACATTTAATTGAAGCCAAAGAAAGCCTTCTATCAACATTAGATGCGTTAAGTAATATACATTCGACAGATTTAATACAAATCCAAATTAAAGAAATTTACAATAAATTAGAACAGATGCACGACAATAGAAAAAAAAAATAGAATCAGCTACAAATTATCTTTAATGCAATAAATTTAACTGAAAGCTCTCAAAATTGGCTTTTTATCTTGGTTACTTTTTTTTCTGATAATAAATCCAATAAAGCATCAAGTTGAGCGAGTACTTCCTTTGCTTCATTAAGATCTGGCAACAAATCTTCCTTGATGAGCATTTGATGCATCTCTCTAAGCTCTAACCTTATATGTCTAAGGTGAGAACAAACTTCCTCTCTCTTAGTTGCACTCATATTTCCTTTATATTCTTTACATTATACAATACGATCTTTTTGACTCCCGTATAAGTTTTGTCAATTTGAAAAATTTTTTCAAACCCAAGAACATATCAAAATCTTTTAAAGTCGAATTGTAGTAATATATCTTTCATGAAAAAGAAAAAGTCAAAAAAAAAACAAACTAATTCAAATTTAAAAGATCAAAAATTTGGTCAAACAAAAAATTCTGCGAAATTAGTACTTTTTGTTTTTGGGATAGGTCCAATTATTGGCATAATAATATTTTTATACAGTAAGGGATTTTTTAATTTATCGACTATTTAAATCTTAAGTAA
>MWOR01000258.1 GCA_002025865.1 Prochlorococcus sp. HOT208_60m_813I02
ATTCTGATCGGACATCCGTAGCATTACGAAGATATTTTAAGTTTTTATTAGCATTAGATTCAGGATTATTTAAAACAGCTGAAAGATTTTCTGATTTAAATTTTTCTCTGTTTAGATCTCTTCTTTGACCTGTCATAGAAAAACTTTTGATATCATTTTCTGAAGCTAGTAATGCTGGCAAATAGAATGCAGGGACCCCTTTCAGAGCCATTACTAATAATTGACTCAAAATAAATCTTTCGAATTGAAATCTTTTAGCATCTCTACTGGAGTCTTCCATTGCGCTCCACCAACTAATATTCAATTCATAAGGTTTATCATCACCATTTGATAAACGTCTATGACTTACTAATCCGCCTCTTTTCTCACAATTAATTAATAAATTTTTAATTCTCTGCTCATTCATTAAACCCTCAAGAGCTCTTAGCCCAACACCATCGTGTGATGCGGTGAAATTAAATAAAGTAGTATCTTCAGGTAATATGGGCCAATCAAAAATCCATGAGTTAAGAATATCAGCTCTTGAAGTAATAATTGCCTCTAGGAGAAGTGGAGGCAATGGAAAATTATATGCCATATGGGCTTCATCATCAGTAATCAGATAAGATAGATTTTCCTTCTGAGGAACATTAGTTTCAGTTATTAAAACTCCATCATCAAGAAGATTATTTAAAAGAACTCTTAAGAGTTTCACAATAGAATGTGCTTTTTGTAAATGCAAGCAAGTTGTCCCTGATTCCTTCCAAATAAAACCTACAGCATCAAGCCTTAACCATTTAATTCCATTAGATAAATAATTAATAATTAAATTTAAGAACTCAAGAGTCATTTTTGGATTATGCCAATTCAAATCAATTTGATCTGGACCAAAAGTTGTCCAAACTTGTTTAGGACCATCTTGAGTATTTATTTGAGAAAATAAAGAGGAACTTCTTGGCCTAACTACATTTGACCAGTCAAGATTTTGTCTCGGCGAGAAAATATTTGATATACCTGGTTCTTGGGATTTAATAAATTGTTGAACCCATGGGTGAGATGATGAGACATGGTTTAGTACTAAATCAGCCATCAAATCATGATTTTTAGAAATACTTTTGAGATCATCCCAACCACCAAATTTTTCTTCTAGGGAATCATAACTTGAGACTGCGAAACCTCCATCGCTTGTGGATTTCAGAAAAGGAAGAATATGTACAACTTTAGAAAGACTACCAAAATGTTTACTTAACAACTTCCTAAGAGTTATTAATGTTGCCTCGCCATTTTTATAAATACTATCTGCATAGGTTATCAAAACTGAATGAGATTCATTCCACCTTTCCTTATCGCTTATTTCTTCATAAGCAGATTTCTCTGAGAAATCATCCAAAATCTGTAATAATTGATTTGAAATAAAATTAATTTCTTCTGTAGTATGATTTGAATAAATTGTTTTTAACAATTTATCAATTTTTAATCTATCTAATTTTTTCTCTGAATCAATTTGCTTCACTTTGAAAAAATCATCGAAGTATTAATACCATTCTGCACATCAATTAGAAAATGGACTTTCAACAAGGTTTAATCACAACAATACATGAATATGGAGTTACAGGAAATTTACTTAAAGAATTAAACAAAAGTCTTAAAAGAAGATCAACTAGCATTTTAATACCTTGCTTATATGAAGAGTTTGAGCGTCCAGCATTAAAAGATATAAGAGAAGTTTTAAAAAACCTTACAGGCTTAAATGAATTAGTAATTGCTCTCTCAGCAAAAACTGTTGAGCAAGTTAAGGCAGCAAAATCATTTTTTGACTCAATGCCATTCCCAGTTCACGTTCAATGGACTAATTCTCCCTCTGTAATTGAGCTATTGAAAAGCCAAGAAAAAAATGGATTAGAACTTTTAGGAACTCCGGGTAAAGGATGGGCTGTATGGCAAGGCATAGGAGTTGCGACTAGAAAATCAGATGTTGTTGCTCTTTTTGATGCTGATATAAGAACTTTTAGTCCTTTATATCCTTCAAGAATGATACTTCCACTTCTAGATGAATCATATGGAATATCGTATGTAAAAGCTTTTTACAGTAGATTATCTCTAGAAACAAATCAATTGCAAGGTAGAGCAACAAGATTATTCGTGGGTCCTTTACTAGCAAGTCTTGAGCAGTTAGTTGGTAAGGGTCCGTTTTTACAATATCTTCAATCATTTAGATATCCATTAGCAGGTGAGTTTGCTTTCACCAAAGACCTTGCTATGAATTTAAGAATACCTTGTGACTGGGGTTTAGAGATAGGTTTATTATCAGAGGTTTATAGAAATGTAAGGACCTCCAAAATAGCCCAAGTTGACCTAGGTTTGTTTGATCATAAACATAAGAATATTGGAGATTCTTCTAAAGAAGGATTGCAAAAAATGTGTACAGAAATACTTTCAAGTGTTCTAAGAGGTCTCATGGAACATCAAGCCGAGACCTTAACCAGCACTCAACTAGCAACTTTAGAAGTTCTCTACAAAAGAGTTGGAGAAGATCGGGTAAAACAATTTGGATTAGATTCAGCAGTTAATCAACTTCCATACGATAGGCACGAAGAAGAATTATCAGTACAAAAGTTTGCGAAACTGTTAAGACCTGCTACAGAGGATTATCTGGCTTGTCCTACGACACTTCAATTACCAAGTTGGTCAAGAGTTCTATCTTGTGAAAACAAATTGCAAGACGATTTAGCAATTGCGGGGTCAAAAGATATAAAGATAAGTGAAAAAGAATTAATTAAAAACTTCTAAAGCAAAAAATACCTTTGAGCCATGGGGACTTCATCAAGTGGTTCACAAGTAAGAAGTTCTCCATCAGAAAAAACTTCATAAGTTTGAGGATCAACTGAAATATTTGGTAGTTTACTATTAAGTTTTAAGTTTGATTTATTGATATTTCTAGTATTTTCTACGGCAATACATTTCTTCTTTAAGCCTAATTTATTGGGAATATTTTGTTCAATTGAATTTTTACTTAAAAAGGTAAAAGAACTCTTAATTAGGGATTGGCCGAAACTTGCAAACATAGGTCGACCATGTACAGGACCTGGAGTAGGAATTGAAGCATTTGCATCACCCATTTGGGACCAAACTATAGATCCTCCTTTAACGACTAATTCAGGCTTTACTGCAAAAAAGGAAGGTTTCCACAGCGCTAAATCCGCAATTTTACCCTTTTCTATAGACCCAACATGTTTATCAATACCATGAGCTATTGCAGGATTAATTGTGACTTTAGAAATATATCTCTTTACTCTATAATTATCGTTTCTATCAGAATCCTGCGATAGCGGCCCCCTTTGAACTTTCATTTTATGTGCGGTTTGAAAAGTTCTTGTTATTACTTCACCAACTCTTCCCATAGCTTGAGAGTCACTGGCGATAATTGAGAAGGCGCCAATATCATGTAAGATGTCCTCTGCAGCAATAGTCTCTCTTCTTATCCTTGATTCAGCAAATGCAATGTCTTCTGGGATTTTAGAATCTAAATGATGACAAACCATTAACATGTCAAGATGTTCTTCTAATGTGTTCCTTGTATAAGGTCTTGTTGGATTTGTACTACTAGGAAGAACATTTTTTTCTCCACAGATTTTTATGATGTCTGGCGCATGACCTCCACCTGCTCCTTCGGTATGAAATGTATGAATAGTTCTTCCTGCAATAGCGTTTATGGTATCTTCAACAAAACCTGCCTCATTCAAAGTATCAGTATGAATACATACTTGTACGTCAAACTTATCTGCAACACATAGACAAGAATTTATTGTAGAAGGAGTGGTTCCCCNATCCTCATGAAGCTTNAATCCACATGCACCAGCCTCAACCTGATCAATTAGATTACTCTCGTTTGTTGAGTTTCCTTTTCCAAAAAAACCTAAATTCATAGGAAATGCTTCAGCAGATTGAAGCATTCTTGAAATATGAAAAGAACCCGGAGTACAGGTAGTAGCATTTGTGCCAGTTGCAGGTCCAGTTCCTCCTCCCAACATAGTTGTAATTCCCGAGGCTAATGCTGTCTCAATTTGTTGGGGACAGATAAAGTGAATATGGGTATCTATTGAACCTGCAGTAAGAATATGCCCCTCTCCAGCTATTACTTCTGTTGAAGCACCAATAACAATATCAACATTATCCTGGATATCAGGATTACCAGCTTTACCGATTTCAAAAATCATTCCATCTTTTATACCCACATCAGCCTTAATTATTCCCCACCAATCTACGATCAAAGCATTAGTTATTACGGTATCTACAGCTCCATCAGCTCTTCTTACTTGAGACTGTCCCATCCCATCTCTAATAACTTTACCTCCACCGAATTTAACTTCGTCTCCGTATGTAGTTAAATCCTTTTCTACTTCTATAAAAAGTTCTGTATCAGCAAGCCTTACTCTATCTCCGGTGGTGGGGCCGTAAGTTTGAGCATAAGTATTTCTGTCAATTTTATAGGACATAATTTTAAGAATCTAAAGAACCGTTAACCAATAAATTAAAACCATGTGCAATTCTTAAACCTGTATAAGGAACTAATTTGACATCAGTTGTATCTCCGGGTTCAAATCTAATTGCTGTTCCTGCAGGAATGTCAAGACGCATACCGAGTGTTATTTCTCGATCAAAAATTAAAGCCTTATTAGATTCAAAAAAATGATAATGAGATCCAATTTGTACAGGTCTATCTCCAGAATTAGAAACTTTTACTGTTTTAACTTCCTTACCAAGATTTAATTCGATTTCACCTTGCTCTGGAATTATTTCGCCAGGGATTAAATTACTCATAATTAATTAATTAATTGGATTGTGAATAGTAACTAACTTTGTCCCATCAGGGAAAACTGCTTCTATTTGGACTTCATCAACCATTTCAGGAATGCCTTCCATAACTTGTGATTTTGAAAGCCAAGTAGTTCCCTCTGACATTAATTGACTTACACTTTTTCCATCTCGAGCTCCTTCAAGAACTTGAAAACTCAAAAAAGCAATTGTTTCAGGATAATTAAGCTTAAGACCTCGACCAAGCCTTCTTTCAGCTAATAGCGCAGCAGAAAAAATCAATAATTTATCCTTTTCTTGAGGTGAAAGATGCATAATAAAAAATTAATCTATAAATTCTTAAAAAAGGTTCTTTCTGAACATAATTAATAATTCATAGAATCTTGTAAAGGCCATACACCTTGATATTTTGGCTCACAAAATCCAGAAACAGACCTAATTTGTTTCCAAATACAAAAAAAAACATTTCCTTGCATCTTGAGAAGAACCCCCTAGGAATCTAACAGAGATTCCATTTTCAAGAATTCCAACAGATAAATGGTTATCACTTTTATTAAAAATGTTTTTATATTTCCCACCAGATTATTAATTTTTGATTTAGGAAAATCTTTTTCGCAAATCCATATTAAGGATCCAAAAACGGGCATATAATCCATGCCTGACT
>MWOR01000259.1 GCA_002025865.1 Prochlorococcus sp. HOT208_60m_813I02
GATGACGATATTGCAGGAATCATAACCACTTTTGGTAAAAGATAGAGCCTCAATATTTGCAAAATCGTTATCACTTAATGAAGCCGTAGCGCTCGATGATGAACCACCTATGCTATAAGATTCATCTTGTATTAATGTTATTTTTAAATCTTCATCACCCTCAGCATATAAATCATCAATTGGATTAAATAGTACTGAGGTAATAGTCTTTCCTTCGGTAAAGGTTACGCTGTAAATATCATCTAAAGAATCAATCCCATTATTATTTACGTCTTTATTAGGTCCAAAGAAATTAAATCCTTCACCTTTTTCAAGTTTATATTTAACGACAATTTCCTTGCCATTTGGTCCAGGAGAACTAAGACTGATATTAAATCCAAATTGATTTTTTCCATATTCGTCATCGCTTAAAGATTTTACTGATGCTAAGGGTAAATCAGGGGCTAATTGACCTCCCTCCCATAAGGATAAAATTAAGTCTGTAGACCAAGAGGAAGGAACAATTGTTTGAACAAAGTTTTTTGTGGAATAATTCGAATCTAAAGGAGCGAGGGTTTCGGCCGTGATTTGTGTAATTTCTTCAGCAGAAATATTATTAATTTTTATAGCTTGAGGCTTATCCCATTCATTTATTTTAAAATCTATTATTTCTGAAGATAGAGAGCCAGAGCTAGATTTAAGAATAATACTTACATCATCAACAGGTTTACTAGTTAAATGAACATCAAATTCTGCAGTTTGAATTCCATTTATTAAGTCTGCGCGTATTGTGCTGATACCTGTTCTATTTTTTGGTGTAATTACAATTCCTGCTTTGAAATCACCGCTATCATTAATTGTGATAGTGGAAGTATTATTATTTTCTGAAACGTTATAGTATCTATATCCAAAATCATCACTATATAAATCAAACGGTATCAATTTAATT
>MWOR01000260.1 GCA_002025865.1 Prochlorococcus sp. HOT208_60m_813I02
TTTAATCTTAAATAATTAACTTTTTCTTTTAACTCCTCATAACTTAAAGAAGACCATTTAATGATTAGATTAAATTTATATTTTTGGCTATAAAGTTCCCTTGCTGCAATTGATGAAAGTTTTAATACTGCTGGCCCACTAAACCCCCAATGCGTTATTAGTAAATCGCCTCTATTTTGAAAATTCTTATTGTTTAATTTAATTTCTATATCTATGCCCTTTATTGATACCCCACTACATTCATTCAAATTTGGTTCTTTTGTAGAAAAAGTAAAAAGCGATGGTACAGGTTTAACAATGGTGTGTCCAAGATTTTGAGCTAATTTATATCCGCTTGGATTTCCTCCAGTTGAAAGAATAACATTTTTTGCAATTACCTTTGCTTTTTTAAGACTAAAAATATTGAATATATTATCTGAAGTTTTTGAAATTTCTTTTACAAAAAATTTTGTTAATATGTTTACGTTTTTTGATAAAGCACTTTTTCTCAAACAATTAATAACATCTGAAGAAGAATTAGATACTGGGAAAACTCTTAGATCTTCTTCAATTTTTAATTTTAACCCTTTTTTCTCAAACCAATCATATACATCTCCAGCAGCAAAAAGATTAAATGATTCCAAAAGCTGAATTCCTCCTCTAGGGTAATTCTCAACTAGTTCATTTGGTATCCATGTCGCATTAGTGACGTTACATCTTCCCCCTCCACTAATCCTTACTTTCTCCATAAGTTTTGAAGTTCCTTCAAGAATTATTATTCTTTTTACTCCATTTTCAG
>MWOR01000261.1 GCA_002025865.1 Prochlorococcus sp. HOT208_60m_813I02
CAAAGATAGTGATATAAAATATATAATATTAAAACAATATATGGGAAGAAGTTATATAACTACTAAACCAGGATTCCATGAATCCTTAGGACTAAAAATGTATGTACAATGTACATCACCATTAAGAAGATATCTCGATTTAATTATACAAAGGCAAGTCTATAACAAAATTAATAATTACGAAGTTATAAGTAAAGATTCAGTCTCTAAGATTATTGATTTTTCAAAAAATAGACAATCTGAGAATAATAATATATTTAAAAATGATAAATTAAAATATTTAAAATTATTTTTTAAGAATGAAAAAAAACCTCTTTATAAAATAATATTCGTTAAGTGGATTAATCATAAAAAAAATATTGCTTTGGTTTATTTTCCAGATTATTCACTAGAAATGCTTATTACTCTTTTTGTATCAATAGAAATATATAGTAATAAAATATATAAAGTTAAATATATTATAAATGATAGTAATCTTTTAGAATTTATTTATTAATAAGATAAAAAATATAATGGGTTGTTATTAGTTTAAAAAATATCTGTTAGTATTAATAAAAAAGCTTTATGACTTTTGTCATTACTACACCTTTATACTATGTTAATGATAAACCTCATTTAGGAAGTGTATATACAACAATAATTTGTGACTCAATAGCTAGGTATAAAAGGCTTGCAGGTGAAGATGTTACTTTCATCACTGGTGTCGATGAACATGGTTTAAAAATACAAAGAACAGCTTATGAAAAGGGTATTGAACCAAAATCACATTGTGATGAAATCTCAGAAGTCTTTAATAATAATTGGAAAAAATGGAATATATCCTTTGATAAATTTATAAGAACAAGCTCAAAAAATCATGAATTTGTTGTCAATGAATTTTATGAAAAAGTAAAAGCATCAGGTGATATCTATATGGGAGTTCAAAAAGGTTGGTACTGTGTCGGTTGTGAAGAATTTAAAGATAATCCAGAAAACTCATCAACATACAAGTGTCCCATACATCAAAAAAATCTAGAATGGAAAAATGAAGAGAATCTCTTTTTTAGGCTTTCAAAATATCAAAAAGAAATTGAGAAAATAATCAATGAACCCTCTTTTATAGAGCCAATAGAAAGAAAGAATGAAATTATAAATTTTGTATCTAGAGGTTTAAAGGATTTTTCAATTTCAAGAACAAATGTCTCATGGGGAATTCCTGTCCCTGATTACGATAACCATACCTTTTATGTATGGTTTGATGCTCTACTTGGATATGTAAGTGCCATTAGCTCTGACGCGAATGAACATCTATTGGAAAAATCAATTAATGGAGGATGGCCAGCTGATGTTCATTTTATTGGTAAGGATATTCTGAGGTTCCATGCTGTATATTGGCCAGCAATGCTCATTTCTGCCAATATGAAAGTTCCTAAAAAGGTATTTGGGCATGGGTTTCTTACAAGAGAGGGGCAAAAAATGGGTAAAAGCTTGGGAAATGTACTCGACCCTGATTTATTGCTTACAAAATACGGAAATGATCCTGTAAGGTGGTACCTCATTAAAGACATATCACTAGGAAATGATGGGGATTTTCAAGATAAAAGATTTGTTGACATTATCAATAATGACTTAGCTAATACAATTGGTAATTTATTAAATAGAACATCATCTATGTCTAGAAAATGGTTTGATAATAAAGTGCCAAATAATGAAGAAATTTTAAGTGAAAATAAATTAGAGAATTCTGCCATAATTGCAATCAAAAACTATATTTATAACTTTGATAACTACAAATTAGATCTAGCAGCTAATGAAGTCCTTAGCTTAGCAATTAATACAAATTTGTATTTGAATGATAATCAGCCATGGCTGTTAATAAAAGATAAAGATAATCTACCTCTAGTTAAACAAATTATTTATAACGTTTTAGAAAGTACCCGAATAATTGGATTGTTATTGATACCTTTGTTGCCTGAATTATCTACAAAAATTAATGAGCAACTTGGTTCTATATACACAGATGAAATTCCTTGGAAACAACAATTAAGTTGGGGATTATTAGTAAGTAACTCAAGTCTTCCTAAACCCACTCCAATCATAAATAAACTGGAGTATGAGCAACATTTATAGATTAATAATTTTCCTTCCATTTTTTATGCTTGGTTGCGCACCAAATGTAATTGATGAAAATAAAGTAATACAAAAAATAGAAAGTTTAGATATTACAATTTTCTCTAAAAGTGGAGATAAAGTATATTCAATTACAAGTCCGCATTCAAGTTATGACAATATTGAATTAAAATTCGAATTAAAAAAACCTATCATTAATATTCTCAATGGAGATGAAACAAAATATATTATTAGTGCAGAAGAATCGACATTATCAAACAACAATAAACTCCTGAAATTGAAAGGCAATGTTAAATTAAAAACTCTTAAAAAAGATGGGGATTTTTTATATGCTGATAATTTTATTTGGAATATAGAAAATACTAACTATCTATTAGAGGGTAATATAAGATTTGAAAATCAAAATATTATCTTAAATTCAGGGAAAGCCATATTGGGTTCAGATAACATAATTGAATTTTTTAATCCAGTAAAATATATAATAAAAGATGAAAATAACGAAAATAAATATCAAATAAATTCAGAAAATGCTCTCTATAATTTAACTACTGAATCAGCAAGTTTTAAAGCAAAAGATAAAAGAGTAAAATCAATAATTTATTTTTAAAATTTATTTTTTGAAAAAATATTATTAATTTTTTTGGACCAGTTATTAATCCATTTTTCATCAGACTTTGTAAAACACTTAGCACTCCAACCTCCAATCAATATAAAAGCCTTACTATTTATAGGTACAACTAAGATAGATGGAATTTCGGCACAAAAATTAAAAAATTCATCTCTTCCAGGATAAAATTTAGTGTTTGCTAATGATATTAATTTCATATCTTTTATAGATCTCAGACAAGTTTCCCCAGGTTTAAAATCATTACTTGAAGTGATTCCCCTCCTCAATATATTAACGCCATCATTGTGGATTAATATTGCTGCTGCTGCTGTAGAAGTTAATATTGCTTCAGAACCCCATGCAAGTTCATCAATAACTTCATCCGGCATGTTTCTATCGAAGAGAAACTTATTTTCTCCTTTTAAAGCAGCTTTCTCACCAGCTAATGGTTCGAATTGTTTAAATAAAAAACCTACCAAAATAATAATTAATGAAGCTATTGCGGCCAAGACTTGAGCTCTTTCAAGCTCAGGTGTGATTGTTTCTATTGAAATAAAATTTGCTATCTGAAAAATAAAGAGTATGGCACCGATTAATATTAACGATTTTCCATTGAATCCCATATTTAAAATATGTTATTTCTAATTAAATTATGCAAATATTATATTATTTAGTACATTTAAAATTACTCAATAATATGGTTTTTAATATATAATTAACCAAAACCTTTTAACATGAAACTAAACTTCAATAAATATATATTTTCTTTAATGTTTACGGGATTAATTTTTATTCTTAACCCCTCGACTACTTATGCAAATGAAATTCCTAGTATAAATAAATATTTTGGTGTTACTCAACAGAAAACTGTTATAAATTACGAAAAAAGTCAGCCTTCATCTATTGGCAACCCTGTAGTGGATCCAAATTTTAACACTATGAGATCAAAAGATACTGAAAGCTCAACTGCTACTTATATAGTTGTAGGCTTATTAATTGCTGCCACAATTATCCCTTTAGCAACATGGTGGTATTTCTCTAAATAATAGAGAATTTATGAATGCCAAGGATTTAAGTATTAGTGATTATTCATCTTACATAGTTTTTATTACAGGGGGTACAAAGAGTGGTAAAAGTGAATTCGCGGAGTATCTTGCAAAGGAGATAAAAAAATTATCATATGTTGCCTTATCTGAAAACAATTTGGATGATAAAGAATGGCAAGATAAAATTTATTTACATCGAAAAAGAAGGCCAAAAGATTGGAAATTAATAGAAACGACAGATCTATTAAATACATTAAGAAAAGAAGAAGGTCCATTATTAATAGATTCGATTGGCGGATTCGTTATGAAAAGTATTGAAAAGGAACAAAATGAATGGTCAACAAAAATGAATTCACTTATAAGTCTCTTAATGAAAAGAAAAAGTATAACAATTATTGTTGGAGAGCAAGTAGGTTGGAGTCTGGTTTCTGAATATAAAATTGGTAATACTTATATTGAAAGAATCGGCGAACTTCAAAAGAGAATAACCAAAATATCAAAAGATAATTGGCTGGCAATAAACGGCAGAGCAATCAAAATAGATGAAATAAGTATTGAAATACCTACTTAAAATTGGAAGTCGCTCTATTTGAACCTCGAATCCCACAAAATACTGGAAATATTGCCAGATCATGTGCTGCATTTAATATACCTTTAAATCTTATAGAGCCCTTGGGATTTAAATTAGAGGATAAATATTTAAAAAGAGCAGGATTAGACTATTGGCCTCTAGTTACAGTTAATAAGTATGAGAATTTTGAAACATTTTTGACGTCAAAATCAACAAACAGAATAATTTCTTTTAGTAAAAAAAATGGATTATACTTGAACGATTTTAAATTTAAGCAAGATGATATTTTGCTATTTGGGAGAGAAGATTCAGGATTACCAGATTCCATTATTAATAAAAGCGACTTTTTAATATCAATATTTATGCCGAATTTACAGACCGGGAACAATGATCAAAAAGGTGTTAGAAGTCTAAACCTCTCTGTAGCATGTGGAATAGCTATATATGAGGCCCACAAACAAATAAATTTTCAAAATGGTAATTAAGTACAACCAATGCCTTACAATAATGCCATGTCTCGGTAGCTCAGCTGGTTAGAGCGGCGGATTCATAGCCCGCAGGTCGCGTGTTCAAGTCACGCTCGAGACATTTTCAATACTTTTCAATTGAAGAACATAGGTGAAATTTTTAATTAATTTAACTATTAAAGACAATAATGCTTAATTCACTCGGCACAGTCTTAGATCCAAAGAAATCTAAAGCAAAATATCCAGAAGCAAGGGTTATAGTTCTTGATGACAATTTTAATACTTTTCAGCATGTCGCAAATTGTCTCATAACAATTATCCCAAGCATGACTGAAAAAAGGGCATGGGATCTAACCATCAAAGTTGACAAGACAGGATCGGCGGAGGTATGGAGAGGTAATCTAGAACAGGCAGAGTTATATCATGAGCAACTCTTCAGCAAAGGATTAACAATGGCTCCAATTGAAAAAACATAAAATTAATAAGATTGACAGAAAATTTTTGGCTTATAAATTCGAATCGTTCAAGGGTTAAAAGGTTTTCAAAGAATAATCAAAATAAAGATAAATTTTTTGAATATATGTTTATTGACTCTGGGAGAATCCTTGGTGTTTTAGGAAAAGAACCACCTCTTATGACAACCAGAGAAGAACTTAAAGTTGATAAAGCTAGAGATGAATGGAAAAAATTAATCGCTCAAGGTTGGAGGAAAACCAAACCAGTTTGGGAAAACTATTAGTATCCAATATTGTTACTAGGATTAGTTATATAAATTATGAGATTTAGGACGTAGTTAGCGGGTAAATTTAATGGCTTCAAAAGTAACAAAGCCATTCCTTGAGTCACATTAAATTCTTTATTTTTCATAAAAAAATAAAAGTCTCATTTTAATTATAAAAAGACTGTCAAATACAAACTAAAAATAATGAAAAAAAGATACATAAGCATTTATTGATTAAGGATTATCTAGATAACTAATATCTAAAACTTATTTTAAAAAATTATAGATTTAGGGTTACTTTTTTTTTAACAAAAAAATAAACGTTATAATTAATATTTCCTCCTATTTATTACTTAATAAATACCTAATGAAATATCTCATCACAAGCAAAAGATCAAGAGCTTTATTTGGTATTGGAATAGTAGCTATAAGTATTGGATTAATATCAAAAAAAGTAATTAACTATCCAACTGGAGAATGTATGAAAGGTACTCAAG
>MWOR01000262.1 GCA_002025865.1 Prochlorococcus sp. HOT208_60m_813I02
ATAGTGACTAAATGGCCTCCTAAAGAGACAGCATTTGCCTCTGCTTCTTCCCATGTGGGGCCCTCAACAATGACGTAAGCAGAGTCGTTTCTGCGAATAAAAGGTATTTCTGCAATTCCTTCACTTATATGAGTATAGTTATGCCAAGTATCTTCCCAAGCACCTGGGAACCAGAAATCAGTGCTTGTCCCTCCTAATTGGATAGCACTAACATCCTGATCAATAAAGGCAGTTATAAGTGGTAAAGAATTATCTCTTAATCCAGTATTTGGATCAAATCTTCCATATGTATTTTGCATTCCACTAAAATGACCAGAATCTAACGTCCCTCTATATGTAATTTCTTCTCCCGAAACCCATTGATAAAGGCCTTCTTCATCTCTATCATTTAAACCTATCCAAGCTCTTGGGATATAGTCAGGATCAATTGTCTCAGTATCACCTTTTCGACCGTTATATGTAACTATACTTGCAAAATTTTCTATTATCCAATTGTTTTCTTCTTCATTGTTAATGGTTACTAAGTTTCCTCCCAATTTATTTCCATTTACTTCTGCTTCCTCCCACGTTGGTCCCTCAACGATTACATAAAAACTATTTCCCCTTATTTTTAAATTTGTTTCAGTCTCATCTAAAAGAGAAATATTCTGATCGTCGAAAGAAATTTGTTCTATATCTGTAAGGTTTAATTTAAAAAAGCCATCAACAGAGCTAGTTATTTCAAAGTTATTGGACTGAAGATTTTCAATATTATAGTTTTCTGAGGAGTCTAAAATTTTTATAATATCTGTACCCTTACCTCCATCTATATTTGAATTTTTAGAACTATCAAGAGTTAAATAGTCATCACCATCTCCTAAATAAATATCACTATCCTCGATGCCATAATGAAATTGATTAGATGCACGTAAATCGATTTCATCGTCACCTTCATCAGCGAAGAGGTTTGATTTATAAAATGCAGAATAAATAGATGAAATAGTAAATGAATCATTACCGGCTCCAAGCACTACTCTGTGCTTATTTTCCCCATCACTTCTAATTCCATATCCTTCTGAAGAAAAAGAACCAATATCATCCCCAGAACCAAAGTCATAAAGTACTGAATTTGATACATCTCCGGATATTGCAATATCAAGATTACCTGAAGAATTACTCTGAGTAATATTTAAATTATCATTACCATCTCCAAGCTTTATAGATGAATTTTTTACAGCATATGATGTGAATGCATCACTATTACTGCTTGTTATCTTTATTTCAACCTCGTCATCATCAGACCCAGTATTGATTTCACTATCTTCTAATCCAAAAGCACCATAAACAAATCTATCTTCTAATAAATCAATGTTTATTTTGTCTGCACCATCTCCAGTTTTAATTTCTGAATCTTTTAAGCCAATAGCATAATAGCCCCTATAGTTTTTAATTTTAAAAACATCATCACCTGAACCTGTTTCAATTTCAGAACTATCAATCGCGAATGAATAGTAATGTAAATTCTCATCAATCTCGTTTGTAGCATTAATAATATTATTACCGTATTCATCTAAAAGATTAAAATCTTTTATTGCACTAGTTCCCCCTCTACCTACGTAGTTATCATATAAAGTACCTTGAGCTAATGATCCAGTAAGAGGTGAGCCTTCGAACATTTGTTTTATACAATATTAATAAATTACCATTTTTAGTAAGACTTTATAAAATTGAAATTAAGATATATTTAACAATCAATCTTAAGAAGATCTAATTAAAAAGAAAATAAATTTGCCGCCAATACTTACATTATTTAATTTAATTTTTGATAAGTATATTTATTAGTTAAAAATTAGAAAAAGGCTTTAAGAATTTTTAAGAAACAATTTTATTTCCCGCATAAAAAATAAATTTTAATTTTTAAAAACCCTTTTTAAAAGAAACTTTAAAAATTTTATAAATTTTCTGATTTTAGAATAAAGAAATTCTCTTTTAAAAGTAAAAAGGCCAAAAGTAAATTTAATAATTGAATATTTTGTTTTTTTATAAAATACAGATGGCTTAATCGCATTATTCAGTCTTTGATATATTTTTTTTTCAACTCTATAAATCTCTATTAGGTTTAGAGATTTTTGTCCTCTTCCAGCTATTCCAACATTAAACTGTGTAAATCTTTTTTTTGTAATTTCTTTAATCTCACTAATTAATAATTTAGGTTTTGAGGTTAAATCAGCTAAGAATTGAATTATGATTTCAGCATCCTTTATCGTCTCCTCATAAGGGATAACTTTTGCAATACCTTCTTCAATAAGAGGCTTCCAAGTTTCTAATCGCCAAAGATCCTCTTCAATATTTCTTAATGCGTCTTTAAAAGAAATAATATTAATAAATCCTGTTTCATTTATGGATCTATTTTTTTTTGATATTTCTAGTAGAGAAATAATTATATCCTTAGGATCTCTTACAGATATAGTTACAGGAATTTTAAACTTACGAATAAAATTTATAAGTTTCTTATTAGCGGCACCATGTGTTTTAAAAACAACAAATTTATTAAGAGTTTTCTCATTAATTTTTTTTAAAGAATCTATATCACTTAAATATTTTTCAGGAAGATAATTTTCAATCCAGTTCTCCAGTCCTTTGAAAATTATTTTGTCTTGAGGCATTCCGTAATTTTCTAATATTGCTTTTTCGGTCTCAAAAGCCAAGGTTGAACCTGATCTTGTCATTCCATACGATATAAATAAAGTCATAATTTATTGGAAAATATACTGGGTCTTTTTAAAAGCGAAAAATCTCTTTTTAAATAATATCGCTAATAATTCCTACATGACCATGCGTAATTAAATATTCATTCATCTGATCTGCATTTTGATAATTTGCATATTTTATATTGCCATCTTCATGCATTAATAATCTGAGGAAAGAAGTACCATCAACTGTTTTCCAATAGAGTTCTTGCAATCCATCAAAATTAAAATCTCCTGAACTCTTTAAGACTAAATTATCTATATTGATATCATTACTAAACCTCCTTTGACTATCGTTTGCACTGCCTTTTAAAATTTCACCTTCAGCTACAAGTGGATCAATATAAATTCCTAAGACTCTTGTATTTCCATTCTCCCCATATTTCATAAAATCCTCCTGAATTCCAACAGAAGCCAATCTATTTGTATTGTGATTTACAAAAATATATTCTTCATAACCGTCTAGATTTACGTCAGCTTTGCCTTTGAAGGCGTATTCGGTTTTATTTAATTTATGTTTTATACCATGATAAAAACCATCAAAATCCTTTATTTCTTCAAGGGCATAAAAATGATCAGTAATATATTTATTTACGTTGATTTCAGTCTCGATTCCCCAAATTGACTTCAGGGCATTTAAATCATTATCAGAAAAATATTGGGGCCAACTTCCTGAACTAGGTTGTCTATATGCCATTACAGTTTCTTCGGGGTAGGCACTAGTCCAAGGAGAAGTAATGTTCTCAAAAACATCGCCATCATCATTATTAAATGGATGTTCTAGCCCGAGAACATGTCCTAATTCATGCAAAAAAGCGTATCTTAAGTAAGAAATGTTTTCATCAAAGTTTGGATAATTTAGAAAAACTTCATATGATGATCTTTCCTCAAGATTATTTTGAACAACAATACCCAAAATATCTGTTTCTCCATTTACTTTAATTTCAGTATCATAGAAAAATGAAATATCTGACTCAGCCGAATCATTCACAAGATTGAATTTAATTTCTAAAGTTAAATCTAAATCAGCCAAAACTGACTTATAAAAATAAATGTCAGAAATATCCATAGCAAATGTGTTGATTACTTGCTCGCCATAAACCCCACCTTTTACATTTGTTTCTCCGGCTGAATTGTGTAAATAAATATCCAATGAATTGTCTACTAAGTAAATATTTTTAATAAAATCTATTAAATCGTTATCTACTAATAATTCTTCTGATATTATTCTCATTTTTATTATGTATAGAACAAAAAATCAATGCTTATTATAGTCATATAAAAAAAATAGTATTTCAAAAACTAATTCAATAAAAACATTTATGAATTTATAAACCTTTTAAATTATAAAAATATCAATTTCTAAAATATTGAAAATAAATTTTTAACTTCTCTATAAGCTATTTCCTTTTTATACTTTGTATTGAAAAAAGTTATTATTATTATAAAACTTTATAAATTTGAAAAATAATCAAAAGAAAGGTTTAGAATTATTGAAGAAGGGAAATATTCTTGAGGCAAAAATAATTTATGAAGAATTAAAAAATAATTTCAGTTTAGAATATCACTTTCACCTTGGCCTAAGGCTGCTTAATTATCAAAAAATAAATTATGATGAGACATTAAAATATTTAAATCAAGCTTTTTTAAACCTTGAAAAAGAAAACCATTACTTCATTTACATTGAGCTTGCAAATATCGCAAAAATTCAAAAAAAATATTATCTAGTTATTAAATATATTAATAAGGCTTTATCAATAAATAAAAATAATTATCAAGCTATTTTTAATTTAGGAAATACTTATAAATTAATAGGAGATAAACGAAAAGCAATAACAAATTATGAAAAAGCCCTTAAAATTAAAAAAGATTTTATTCCCGCATTACATAACCTTTCTCTCCTTCAAACTGAAAATGGAAATATAGATTTATCAATAGAGTATTACAAAGAGATTATTAAAATAGATAAAAAAGCTTTTGATTCTCGATTTAATCTTGGATGTTTATACCTTTTAAATGGAGACTATGAAAAAGGCTGGGATGAATATGAATATAGATTTAAAAAAAGATTCCCAGTTCTACCATCAATGATTCCAAATTTGGAGAAATGGCAAGGAGAGAAGCTTAAAAAAGGAGATAAACTTTTAGTTATTTCTGAACAGGGACTCGGAGATACCATTCAATTTATGAGATATGTAAAATTTCTGTCAGAAAAGAATATCGATATATTATTCTATGCACAAAAGAAACTTAAAGGAATAATAATTTCTTCAAAAATCACAAAAAATTTCTTTTCAACAAATCACTTAGACACAATAAATTGCAATAAATGGACCCCTTTATTATCTTTGCCAAAATGGTTAGAAGTCAATCCACAAAATCCAATTATTTATAAATCTTACGTTAAAGCAGAGACAACAAAATTAGAAAAATGGGCAAAAATTTTGAGAAAAGAATCAAGTAAAATTATCATTGGAATTAATTGGCAAGGAGATTTGAATCATGAAAAAAACAATTTAAAAGGCAGATCAATAAAATTAGAAAAATTTAAAGAGATTTTCAAGGATTTAGATGTTGACTTAATTTCATTACAGAAAGGACATGGATCTGAGCAATTAAGAAATTGTTCATTCGGAGAGCGTTTTCTTAAATGCCAAGAAGAAATTAATAATACTTGGAGTTTTTCTGATACCGCTGCAATTGTTTTAAATTGCGATCTTATAATTACCATCGATTCTGCCATGGCCCATTTATCTGCCGCACTTGGGCAAAAAACATGGGTATTTCTAAAAAAAATTCCTGATTGGAGGTGGGGATTATATGGTGAAGATAGTTTTTGGTATGAATCTATGAAATTATATAGGCAAGAAAAAATTGAAGAATGGGATACTCCCCTATCTAAGATGAAAAAAGATCTAAAAGAATTATTAAAATAAAAATAAATAAGACTGAATAATAACTTTTTAAAAAAGTTTATTTGAATCAGCCAATAATATCACTTGTAATATCACCAAATCCTTGA
>MWOR01000263.1 GCA_002025865.1 Prochlorococcus sp. HOT208_60m_813I02
TGAGGATATTCTAATAAAGAGGAATTATGGCTCTCATCGACTAAGGAGTCTGGATCACCAAGAGTCCCTGGTAATAACCTAGTCAAACCATTAATTATTGATATAGCAGGTATTTCACCTCCAGAAAGTACATAATCGCCTATCGATATCTCTTCATCAGCTAAACATCTAATCCTTTCGTCAAAACCTTCATATTGTCCACAAATAATTATTATTTGATCCAAAGTGGACCATTTCGCAAGATCCTTTTGCTTTAAAACTTTACCCTGTGGGGTCATCAGCAAAGTTTTACTTTTGGGAAATTTTCTAATTGATTCATATGCCTTATAAATAGGTTCAGGTTTTAATACCATACCTGCTCCTCCTCCATAAGGCTTATCGTCTACTTGTCTGTAAGAACCTTCTCCATATTCTCTTAAATCATATAAATTTACATCGATCAAATTCTTATCTAGAGCTCTTGTTATGACCCCTAAA
>MWOR01000264.1 GCA_002025865.1 Prochlorococcus sp. HOT208_60m_813I02
TTTTTTGGAATGATTTTGAAGAGATACTTAAAACTTTTAAAGACCTTAGAATCGTGGGATCAGATATTGTGGAATTATCTCCAGAAATTGATAGAAGCGGAGTAAGTAGCATAGTTGCAGCCAAAGTACTTAGAAGCTTAATTTTGTCATTAGAAAATATGCAATAAAAAATTTCTAAACTAAAGTGTAGAAATACTAAATAGAAACTAAATATTTCATGGATTTGCTAAAAAGTCCTCTTTATTCAAAATATGTTGAATCAAATGCAAAATTAGTGGATTTTGCAGGTTGGGAAATGCCCATATCATTTTCAGGATTAATTAAAGAGCATGAATCAGTTAGATATTCAGCAGGATTATTTGATATTTCTCACATGGGTGTGATTTCTATCAAGGGAATCAATCCAAAGGATTATATTCAAAAACTTTTTCCTACTAATTTATACTCCTTTTGTGAAGGTCAGGGGCTTTATACAGTAATGCTCAATGATAAAGGAGGAATAATAGATGACTTAATAATTTATGACCTTGGTATACAAAAAAATGACATATCAGAATTATTGTTAATAGTTAATGCGAGTAGATATGAAGAAGATTTTCAGTGGATAAAAAATAATTTAAATATGTCTGAAATTTCGATAACAAACTTTAAAAAAGACAACGTACTTTTAGCACTACAGGGAAAAAACTCATTCGGTTTATTTGAAGAATGGATTGAATCTTCGATCTCACATATCCCTAACTTTGGATGCGAATATAAAATTTTTGAACATATTTCGCCTAAGGAAAAAATTTTCTTTTCAAAGACAGGCTATACGGGGGAAAATGGTCTAGAAATACTTTTATCTAAAAAAGCAGCAATTAATTTATGGGATTTCTCAATTTCTAAAAATGTTGCACCTTGTGGTTTAGGAGCTAGAGATACTCTTAGACTTGAAGCAGGCATGCATCTTTATGGGCAAGACATAAATGAAGAAACTTCTCCATATGAAGCAGGGTTAGGATGGCTAGTACATCTAGAAAATAATCACGAATTCATTGGCAGAAAAGTTCTTGAAGAGCAGTCAAGATTAGGCATTCAAAAAAAGTTAGTTGGTATCTCTATAAAAGGTAAAGCAATAGGAAGAAAAGGGTGCGCAGTGCTTAAAGGTGATGAGAATATTGGAACTATCACTAGCGGCAGTTGGTCTCCAACTAAACAACAAGCTATTGCTTTTGCATATATCAATACTTCGCATGCCTT
>MWOR01000265.1 GCA_002025865.1 Prochlorococcus sp. HOT208_60m_813I02
AATAGAAAATTTCTACCAGGCCAATTTTGACTTCGCATGCTTTGAGTTATTGATCTTGAAATTGCTCCTAAAAAAAAGATTCCAATCATTGCCCAAATAATTCTTTCTAAAGCAATTGAAGGTGAAAAACCTTGACCGGAATTAATAATTTCAGTAAGTGGGTCTAAAGGGTCCAAATTTAAATTGATTAATAATATTAATTATAAAGGGTTAAATAAATGAAAAATTAAAACTTATAAAAGAAATAACCAAAACCACCATATAAATTAAACACAATAAAGTCTATACAATGCTATCTTCAAAGGGTGATTTTTTTTAGACATGCAAGTTGACGTACAAAATACTACTGTTCTTTCCGCAGACGGATCATTCATAAAACTAGGGGAATATTCTGGTGAAGTGGTTTTAGTTGTTAATGTAGCTAGTTATTGTGGAAATACTGCTCAGTATGAGGATCTTCAAAAGCTACATGATTTATATTCAAACAAAGGCCTAAGAATACTTGCATTCCCTTGTAATGATTTCGGAAAGCAAGAACCCGACTCTCTTTCAGAAATAAAAGATTTTTGCACAACAAAATATGGAGTTAAGTTTGAAATCTATGAAAAAGTTCATGCCAAAGGTAACACTACAGAACCATACACAACCCTTAACAAAGTTGAACCTGAAGGAGATGTTGAATGGAATTTCGAGAAATTTCTGATAGGGAAAGATAGTAAAGTAATTGCAAGATTCAAGCCGGGTGTTAAACCGTTTGACGAAAACTTAATAGCAGCTATAGAAGTAGCTTTAGATTCATAACAACCTTCTTATAATTCAAATTAAAATATTAAAAATAAAGACTTTTTATATTTAATTAAAAATAAGCAAATTATTTTGAAATTTCTTTTTTTTAGGATTCAAGCTTGTCTATTATTCTTTAATTTATTTTAAATCTTATTTATTATCAGTATCAACTTCAACGTCTATTATTTCATTTTTAACAGTTCTTTTTTTAGGTTTAATTGATTTTACCTCTGGCTCTATTGTCTCTTCTTTAACTTCACTTTCTTCTGGTTCCTCTGATTTTTCTTCTGACTCTACTGTTTCTTCTTTAACTTCACTTTCTTCTGGTTCCTCTGATTTTTCTTCTGACTCTATTGTTTCTTCTTTAACTTCACTTTCTTCAAGTACCTCTGCATTTGCTTCTGACTCTACT
>MWOR01000266.1 GCA_002025865.1 Prochlorococcus sp. HOT208_60m_813I02
AGGAACAAAGAAATTCTTGTGGATTGTGCGCATAATTATCCTGCTGCAAAAGCACTCTCTCATGAGCGAAGCAATTGGGAGAATGAAGATAAAGGAATTTATTGGATTTTAGGTGTCCAGAGACAAAAAGATTTTTACGCAATATTAAAAAACGCTTTTAAAGAAAAATGATCACTTATTACTTGTGCCAGTACCAAACCAACCTAGTTGGCAATTAAATGATCTTTCTCAGATTAAAGAAATTGACCTTCAAAAAACAATTGAATTTAAAACATTTGAACTTGCCATTGAGTATTTATTTTCCCTAGAAAAATGGCCACCTAATCATCCTGTTCTAACAGGTTCTATTTTTTTAGTTGCTGAATTTATTAAATTTGCGAATAAACAGAAATATTAAATTTTAAATTGTTCTTTTACTTCCCAACCTTCCAATTTTCCTGGATTTAATAGCCCTTTAGGATCAAATCTTAATTTCGCTTTTACCTGATCTGCATCCACCACTCCGAGACCTCCGCCTTCAACTGTTAAAACATGAGGATTAAAAATAAACGCACCAAGTTTCTTGCAATCTTCAATTATTTCATTTAATTCTTCTAAACCATTCCACTTTAATACAGGCAAGGCCGCTAATCTAGGTGATCCCTGTTGAGAAACTGCCTCTAAATGCCAAAGAACTTTTCTACCCCATTTTTTTCTCAGAAAATTAGTCAATTCTAGTTCATTATTAAGTGGCAAAAGCATCTGTAAATACGTCCAATTTTTATCCCTAGACCTCATATGAAGAGTTGTATGATTCCATACTACTTCAGAAATTCCATTCACGAGTTTTTCTTCTTCCCCGAGTAGGGTAGATTCAACTTTGAATTTTTTACAAATTAGCTCGATGGTTTTTATTCCTCCAAGAGTAGATTGAATTAATATCT
>MWOR01000027.1 GCA_002025865.1 Prochlorococcus sp. HOT208_60m_813I02
GATTCTTGGTCACAACTAGGCTCAACCATTGATGGAGAAGCTGCAGGTGACTATTACGGATCTTCAGTAAGTCTTTCCGCTGATGCAACAATTGTTGCCATTGGTGCTATTGGAAATGATTATGGTGTAATCGACAGTGGAAGTGTAAGCATTTTTTCTAACTCATCGACATATTTTGATGATGGAGATGCCTCTTTCTCAATTATTGGGAATAAAAGTCCAGGAAATTATTTATCCATAAAAAGAGATTCTCAAGATCCTGACGGGACTGGGGAATTAACCTATCAATGGCAAACTTCAAGCAACGACACTTCTTGGACAAATGCTAGTACAAAATCCTCTTATAAACTTAGAATTGATGATTCAAATAAATTCGTAAGAGCTGTTATTTCATATACAGATAGTGATGGCTTTGATGAATCAATTGAAACTTCCTCTGTCAAAATTGATAATCACTCGCTGAGTAATTCTATTTATTCAAACTTTGGATATTCCGAGGTATTTGGCACAAATAGTTCTGACAGTATTACTTCTTTAGCTAATCAAATAGTTTGGGGTCTTGGTGGCGACGACAAACTCAGTAATTCATATAGCTCTGAAGATCAATATCTAATTGGAGGATCAGGTGATGATACTTACACAATTAAGAGTGGATCAATAGCTTTAGTTTATGAAGCCCCAAATCAAGGTAATGATGTAATCAATATTGAATCATCATATGAATATGGTTACGTAGCGACTCTAGATAATAGTCATCTTGTAGCTATAGAAGATTCTAATGGGGATTCTGGAATTATTGTTCTCAATGCACTCGAAAAGGGGGGGGTTGATGAAATTTACTTTAATGGTGCTGCATATTCTACAAACTACTTTCTTAGTATAATCTCATCATTCCCAGGCTATTTGGGAAATATAACTTGGGATTATTTAAAACCTACTCTTGGTGATTTGGGAGTTAATGCAGCAAAGAATCTTCTTAACGAGATCCAACTCTCAGCAGCCTCTCTTGAAAATTCATTTTCTAATCTGGACAGTAATTCAAGTGAAATATTAAATGTTAGTCAAATTGTAGGGAATTCATATCAATTAACCGCAATTAGAGATTATGACGGCAATTTTCATGCGAACACTGGTAGTGTTTCTGATGCAACTAAAAGTGCTTATAAATATCAAGGTCAAATTGATGTTAATGCAGATGGAATAAAAGAAGCTATCTATACCAATAAAGAATCAGGACGTTGGGTAACTGCTTCTATCAATTCCTCCACAGGAGAAATTGATTATTCTGACCATGGTTCTGGAGGGACAACTAGGATTGTAGGTATCTATATCGATCCACTTGTTACTTCTGGAGCAGTAGAACAATTTGGTCCTCATGATAGTCAGCGCAGATTCCAGAATGATTTAAAAATTGATAATCTTATCGCAAAAACTTCCGGCGATTATGACGGAGATAGTTTCCAGGAAGTTTACTGGAAAACAAATGATGGAACTGCTTATTTAAGAGCTTTAATGCATGCTGATGGAAATATACAATATGCAAACTATCAAAGTAAAGAACAGATGAGCGATTATTTAACTAGCAAGGGATTTGAATCAGAAATTAGCTCTATTATTTAAGTAAGTGTTTCTTACACAGCACGAGGTTGTAAGTTAGCGATTATTTAGCGATTATTTGCACACCTATGCTATACCCTGCAACATTAGATTGCAATATTGAGACTCATATTAATTCTAGTCATACCAACTAATAAGCTATAGCCTCACTTGTTTCTTGTGGGTACTGTCGCAAATTGCGTACTGGGTGCTTTGGGAGCACTAGGTCGCAGGTTCGAATCCTGTCGCCCCGACTCTTAAAAACCAAGTTATACTAGCGAGTCTCCCAACTCGCTTTTTTATTACATACTGTCTTAAGTTGAGAAAGGAGCGCTAAAAGGAGCGCTAGGTTTACGTACTTTCTACATACTTGTGCCCTATCGAAGCGGTGCAAGTAGTAAGCGTTTTATTTATAGCAGTGATTTCTAAAAGTAAGTTCTAAATATCTGCAATTAGAAGTAAGGGTTCAGAAGTATAAATCAGCGTTGTATTAGTGCATTGTTTTCGCAGACCCATCCGCTTGGTAAAGATGATGGACAACCTCTGAGATTGGTTGCAGTAATACCACTCAGGTCGGCACGAAGCAGCATGGTACCACTCAGCCTGGCACCACCAAGGTCGGCACCCCTCAGGTCGGCATCCCTCAGGTTGGCAACTCTTAGGTTGGCATTACTCAGGTTGGCATTACTTAGGTTGGCACCACTGAGGTTGGCACCACTCAGCCTGAAACGACTCAGGTTTGTATGAGCTAAGTCACCACCTGGTCTTATCTCACTTTCTTTAGGTTCTAAATGATCAGCAAGAGATGCTGTTGGTGTAATTGATAGAGCCAGTATTCCTGCAATTGCTAAGGCTTTTTTCATTAATGTGAATAGTACTTATACATTTATAGCATCATAAAAAAAGGAACTAATTGCCCCTTTATTTTATATAAACTGTCAATCAAATATGTACCCAAAATTATTAAATATTAGCGTTGCAAATAGTAAGCTTAATATTATAAGGAATCAAAATATTCAAAAATCATAACCTACATTCAAGGAATATTTATCTTCAAATTTCGGATTGCTAAATTCTTGATAATCATTTTCATATTCAAAAGAAGTATTTAAACCAGAACTATCACTTGGTTTAAAAGTTAAGGTAGTTGATAATTCATTTCCATAAGTAGAAGTACTTGCGTAACTTGAAGTAAAAATATTATTTATTTCTAATTCAAATTTTTTACTTATTTTATTTGAAAAATTAATGCTAAAAACACTTGATAGATAAGTTTCACCACAGTCAGTAGTTATATCGCATTTGTCACCTCCATAAACAAAATGTATAGCAGGTCCTGCAGAGATTGATAAAGAAGTATCCTCTGAGTCAAAAAATCTTTTGGTTAAACCAATAGATGAAATTAATGAATTCTTACCATAGTAGGCATCCGAGTTATAGTCATAATTATTAGAAAAATATATTTCCATATTTCTATTACCTATATCCCTACTTGTTTTTTGATCAATTTCAAGAGAATCACTCACGTAGTATGCGCCTCCAATTTCATATTGAGATTTATCTTTTGTCCAATCAAATGAAATGGTATTTGTATAAATACTTTTTTCATTAGTTAAATCAATACTTAAATCTAAATCTAATGATCTTGAAAAATCTTCATATCCAATATCCTCATCTAAACCTATACTTATTGATCCACTCCATTTCGAAATTTCATCATTACTTTTTACTTCTGAAATATTATTGTTAGAAATTGAAGAAGCGGAAGTATTTGTCTCAACGGTGTTGTTAGTTTTATCTTCACTATTTTTTACATCTAACTGAAAATTTTCGATTATTGATTCACTAATAGTAAGTTCTCCTAATTGTGGATGATCTAAAATTTTTGTTTCATTTGTACTTTTACTTTCAATTAAAGTTCCATTCAATATATCCCCATTTGTGAGGGTAATAACTACTTTCTTATCATCGGTTGAAGCATAAATTTTAAGAGGAGAAATAACAGAAAATATAATTATGATTTTGAAAAAAGAATCATACATATAGCAAGATAAAAAAAGGAGCTAATTGCCCCTTATTTTAGATCGACTGTCAATCATTACTCATTATATATAGAGTAATTATTTGATATTAAATATCCACGTAATTGGTACTATTATTTTCAATTCGTTCCATAGCCTCTCTTAATTTCTTCAATTCTGATTTATTTTCCCTGTCACGACTTAACTGGCATGTGGCACTATGTCGTAGAGGGGAGCGCTAGGGGGAGCGCTAAGGTTATGTATTAACTATATAGAAGTACGTACTTTGTGCAATATGCAGTCTCAAATCAGTTCCACTAACTTACTTATATCCTAGTTATAGCTTGATTTTATTGGTTATTCTCAAATTAACAAAGGAGTGCTTTGGGAGCACTAGGTCGCAGGTTCGAATCCTGTCGCCCCGACTCCTAAAAACCAAGTTATACTAGCGAGTCTCCCAACTCGCTTTTTTATTGTCTGTCAGTCTCATAAGCCAAAAGGGATCTGTAGGGGGATCTAGAATCTTCAAAGATGCCCTTTGGGTGCTTAGAAGTAGCTATTGAATATAGAAGTTTTCTTCCAACCCTCCTTCAATAACTCTGCATATTCTTTCCTAGCAGCTTCAATAGTTTCTACCCTCGACCCTTTCATAACTGGTTTACTACTCCTTTTATATACACAACCATAACTAACCATCATTGCATCAATACTCGGAGATGGTTTCGATACATCTTCAAATGGTTCAAATACTTTTATCCTCGATCTATCCTCATTTATAAGAGTAAATTTTTCTAATTTCTCCATTAAATAAGCAATAAGCAAATCATTGCTCCAATACTAAAAATTAAGCTCCACCCCTGCGAATTAATAGTCATTCAACTAGCTCAAGTTTATAAACTATATCCTTGCAATTATTAGCTTTATCCCATTCTCTTGCCCATTCTGTATCTAACATCTTTGCAAACGCATCTAAACTCGTAACTGTATAGAAGGAATGAGATTTATTGTCGTTTATTTTTACTAGCTCATAATCAAGTACTATTCCTTCTCCTTGTTCTTTAACCCATTGCTGAACAGTCTCCTCGAAATATTGAAAAGAACAATCAAAAGTACAAACGATAAATAACTTTTCCATAAAAATACTCCATATATATAAAGTACTTATTAATTAGCTTCTACATCAATAATACTTCTACCTTCCTAAGCATTAATTCTCTCTTCTTGAAATTCAATAGCTCCATTCGTTTATTGAGTAGGTGCAAGTAGGAAGCGTTTCATAAACTAGACGATATCGCTAATAATTTCTATATGCCCCTGAGCAGTTAAGTATTCAATCATCTGTTCTTCGCTTTGATAATTTGCATATCTGATATTCCCATCTGTATGCATCAGAGATCTTAAGTAGGCAGTCCCATCTGCTGTCTTCCAATAGACTTCATAGATTCCATCAGAGTCATAATCTCCAGTATGTTTAGCCTGCAAGTTATCTATTCACCTTACCTGACTGTTAAGTGCTAAACGATCAATAGTCTCTCCATTAACTACAAAATATCTATCTGCATCAGAAACTCCAAAGTTAGCTGGTGCTGGAGTAACTCCATCTGATAAATATCCACCATTATTTTCTCCTTCTGCGATTAGCGGATCTGCATAAATCCCAACAACTCTTGTCCCGCCACCTGAACCGTTATCATCAAAATCAACCTGACCCGTGACTGAATCAATCTTTGCAGTAACCCAACGTTTAGAAACTTTATTAGTGAAGATGGTTTCAAAAACACCATCACCATTTACATCCAGCATTCCTTGATATTTATACGACGATGCTGTCTCTTCAAGATTGTCTCCTGCATGCAAATTACCGTCGTAATCTTTTATTGAATCAAGAGTGGTTTCTTTACCAACTTCATAAGCAGTGATTTTTACAGGTGCATCACCAGAAACACTTGAGAATCCATTACTATCTGGAATATATGAATCATTAACTGCTGCAATAGTTATGCCTGTATTCAAATAAAATGGATTATCAAGCCACCCCTCTTGCACATACTGACTAAAGCCACTTGTCTTTATAACTGATCTATCATTACTTATAGGAAAGCTGCCCAGCTTATCGCCGCCCCAAGTCGTAGATTGATCGTTCGAATAGCTAAAAGAGACTTCGCTAGCCAAATCATCAACATTTCCACCTGTAAGATAAGGTATCCCTTCTCCAAATTTGTACCCATATGCAGTTTCTTCTACACTTCCATCCTTCATTCTTTGGGTTGAAATCAGTGCGAATTCAGAGTAAGTACTATTTATAAGATCAAGAGTATCCCCTTCGTAAATAAATTTCCCCTTCCATATAGATTTGTTTGAGTACTCTGCTCTCCAAGTAGATCCACCATTTGAAGTTTCATTCAGTAATTCAGGAAAATAATATGTATAAACTAGAAACTGATCACCAAGCACAAACTGCTGTTGACCTGAAGTATCTTCAAAGTCATAAACTTCTCCGCTTCTTATTCCATTTGTGTAGTATCTTGTCATTTCTTCAGTTTTCTAAATAATATCGCTAATAACAGATTCATATCCTCTACTGGTTAAATAATCACTCACTTGATTTTCAGATTGATAATTTGCATATCTTATGTTCCCATCATCATGCATTAAAGCTCTTAAATAAGCAGTTCCATCATTCGTTTTCCAATAGATCTCATTAACTCCATCATTGTCATAATCTCCAGCAGTTTTAACGCTTAAGTTATCTATTTTTAAATCATTCTGAAATCTTACCTGACTATGGAGAGTTAAACGATCAATAGTTTCTCCATTTACTTCTATATATCTTTCTTCATCTGATACTCCAAAATTAGCTGGAGCAGGAGTTATTCCATCTGCTAAAAATCCTCCATTAGATGCACCAATTGCGATTAATGGATCTTCATAAATACCTATGATTCTTGTTGTTCCTCCTTGACCATGATCTGATTAATTAGCTATTCCGGTATTGATTTCAATAGAACAGGTAGCCCAGCGTCCGCTTTTGGCATTTGTAAATATATCTTCTTTTACTCCATCTGCATTTATATCAATTAAACCCTGATATTTATAGTTACTTTTTACATTTTCATTTGGATTTTCTAATCCATGAGAGATTCCATCAAAATCTTTTATTTTATTCAATGTATATTTAACGTCCTTATCATATGAAATACGAGCTTTTGTAGATGAATCTTCTAGTAAATATTGGAACTACTACCATACCAAGGTTGATATTCAAATTCAATAAAATCTTCTTCTATTTGTGAATGCGATTCCGCCTGATAATTTCCAATACTCCCCCATTTACTTGTCATTAATCTTATTTTTTGTTCTTCAAGAGTCTCCCCAATTAATATGATTTTATAAGTTTCTGAATCCTTTTTAGAATCACCAGATGCTATTAAATTAACTTTAAAAAAATCTTTATCAGAAGCTCTCTCGATATTACCCCTTATGCTTTGACCAACTTCTAAATACCCTGAAGTATTTTCATCATCGCTATAAACATCAGACGGAATTGGTTGAGAAGATACCTTCTTTAATCCAAGAGTATAACCACCAGTATGATTGCTGAAATCTGCATCTTTATCTAAATAATAAAATCCTGTTTCAGTCGCTTCCCAACCTAAGTTTTTATATTTTCCTGCTTGTACAGAAACTGTAGCTCCATACCAATTACCAGAGAAGTCGCGAAGCATTACGTTTAAATCTTCAGGTTCAAGCACAATACCACTTGGAGCTATCGTCCATTGATATACATGACCCTTTTTTAGATATATTTGAAACCAATCATTGTCATATAAAGTTTCTATATTTCCATCAATATAAGTCGGTTCATTGGTTAAAAGAGATGGATTCCATTCAACTGCAGTTGAAATATGTGCACCTGCATCATCTGACATCTTCTTTAGAAAAAAGCCAATTTCTTATTATCTTAGATCGACTGTCAATTATTAAAAATACCTCCTATAAGGTCTTCTAAAAAATTGGCAATTTTAATGAAATTTGCTTTTATGAGTGAAGAGTTATTTTTATTATGCAAATATCATTTTTTGCAAAAGTAGTTTTGCTTTTAGCTCTTTATTGTATTTCTGATTTATCAATTAAAAATAATATTTTGAGAAAAGTAATGAATAGAGCTAATAGAGCTAAAAAAATTTAAACTCCCCAATTAATGGAATTTTTAACTAATTTTTGGAATAATCAACCCACTACAGTTATGGGAATAGGTGTAGCAATATTTGTATTATTAGGAATTTATATATCTTTACTCCAGACATATCAATAAATTAGTTAATTAATTTTTTTAATTTTTTCTAGATTCCATTTATCAAAGATTAATTTCATTTCTCTTTCGTAGTATCTTACTTTCTTTGCAAAAGGTAGTTGTTTAATAATTATCCCAAAGGGAAATTTAAAAAAAGAAGAGACATAAACAATATAAAACTCGACAAATGAGGGTTTTGGTGGGAGAGGTAAATTTTTTATATATGCCCAATCAATGCAAGGTTTAAGTTGCTTATCACTAGCGATAATATTTTTTTTACATCTCCACCAAGAGAATAGATAAATGCAAATAAAAATTGGTAACGGAAGAAGTCGCAACATTAATTAAAAAGGTATTTCTTCAAGAGTTATTGATTCAGGATAACCAAGCCTAATTTATCTGTGGTGCAAGTAGTAAGCGTTTCATTAAAATCTTGAATCACATCTATCAGCCAACTTTTTGACTTCTCCTTTAAGAGAAATTGAATTCGTACCATATATTCAGGAAAACTAGCTTCGAGTATTGCTAAGGATACAGCATTGCAAGCTAAACCTTTTTCACCCATTCTGAAATACATATCAGCCATATTTAAGCTGTTTTTTACCTCACACTTTTTGCATTAACAGCATTAGGTAAAGCGATAGCAGCTAGTAGAGGGAATAGTAAGCGTTTCATTTTATTCAACTGGAGTTAGTGAATAACAAATGTCTTTATAACCATTTTCTTTATCCCACTCTTTCACCTCTGGAGTATTAGTAGCCGTAGCAAATCCTTCTGAATCCTGGTGGACTTCAAGAATTAAGTGACTTTTATGTTCATTTACCTTGATGAGTTCATATTCTTCGACATATTTATGTCCCCCTTTTCATAGAAATCGGCTACAAATCCACCAAAACAATATATCGACTTCTCCAAAGATATTTATTAGAAGACTATGTTTATTTAGAAAAATCAGGAAGAGTTTATCTAATATTAGAACCACCAAATCTACCAACATTAGCTGAGAAAATTAGAGGAAATATTCAATTCAGAAGAAATAATATTATTAAAACAGGGGCTAAAAAATAGCCGTAAGCGATAGACTGTAAATTATCAAATGACTACATTATTTCGTATTGCACTAGTTTAGCTTGTAACTAGTAGTTATTGTTTTAACTATCGATTTTTTAGGATCTTTATTTGGATAACAATTGACAATTCTATATTTGCCGCCTTTTCTATCAGTTTCAACAACAGTAAATTGAACAAATTTTTCTTTTTCAGTACTCGAAGACTCCTTGATTTCTACTTTGATTATTTCTTCATTTTTACTTTCAATTAATCTGGATTTACCTCCACAAACAAGAACTGCAGTTTCTTTAGTTACAGAAAATAATTTATTTTCATCAGTAATGGATAGTTCATCTTTAGTACTACAAGAAGAAATTAAAAAGATAGTAAGAATTAATAGCTTTTTCATAGTTTTTTTTAGAGGATAAATTCACTTTTAATTGCTTTAAGTTTTCTTTTATTAAGTTGGGTAAGATAATTCCGAAATTTTTTTCTAAATCCCTTTTATTAAATCTAATTTAAATTTTAATTAAAGACAATTAATAATTTTAAAAATTTGCCTTTTCCTCTATCAATGAACATACATTATCGAAATACTTGCTATTTTCTTTTTTTAAAAATAGATTTATTCCCTCAATACGTAATTTAGTATTGATAATGGGCAAACTTGTTAAAAGACTGTACTTACTTTTAATGGTTTCATTTGGCTTCATTTCATCCATAAATAACTTTTCCTCATGAGAACAGCAAGGGCATTTATAGAAGGACATATTTTCAACCAATCCATAAATTGGCATTCCAAAATTTTCATACATAGACGTTGTTCTTATTAAATCAGAATAAGATGATGAACCTGGTAAAGTAACTAAAATCACTCCAACTATTGGACTATCTTGCAGAAGAGTTATCTGAGTATCGCCTGTACCTGGAGGAAGATCAATAAGCAAGAAATCTAATTCACCCCAATCAACTTGATACAAAAACTGATTTAGTAATCTTGTTAAGATAGGACCTCTCCATGCAAGTGATTGATTTGATTTTGCAAGCATTGCAACAGACATTATTTTTAAGTCTTCATGTTCTAATGCGATAAATTTAACTTTTCCATTTTCCTCCTTTGTCAACACATCTTGTTTACTCAATCCAACTATATTAGGGATATTAGGTCCATAAACATCGGCATCTAAAATACCTACTTTAAATCCTCTTTTTTTTAAATTTAATGCAAGGCCAACAGTTACAGAAGATTTACCTACTCCGCCTTTACCACTGCCAATAGCAATTGTCCTTTTAACTCCTTTAATAAATTTGAGATCTAAATATACTTTTTTCGCCCATGAAAAAATTTTTAGTTTATTCTCAATTATTTCTTTTAATTTAATTTGATCTGATCCAAGAAATAACTTCAAATATAAATAATCTCCTACGACTCTTATATTCCTTACGACACAAGATGAGATAAGATCACCATAAATTTCTCTAAATTCTATAGTTTTTAAATATTCTTTTACTTGATTCTGTCTAGCCTCATTTTCTTTATTATCATCATTTGAATTACTCATACATTCAATTTTTCTAAAGCTTTTTGAGATTGAATTCTCACTTCAATATCAGCATCATCTAATGATTGTTTTAGAGATGGTATTGCCTTTTTAGATCCTAATAAACCCAAGGCGATAGCAGCTTCTTTTCTCACATCTGAATAATCGTCACAAAGTAATTTCACTATTTCCCCTAAATATTCCTCTGATAATACTTTGGTAAGAGCTCTCATTGAAAACTTCCTTACCTGCCAATGCGAGTCTGAGATAGCAGAAGAAAGAGATTTAGAAGAAGAATTATCCCCATGCATTTCTAATGCGATGGCTGCATTTCGTCTTACTTCCCAGGACTCATCATTTGCCAGAGAATTACACAAAATTGGAACAATACAACCTTCTCTAAAATTCCCAAGAGTTAACATTGTTTCCTTTCTTACTTCTTGATCAGGATCATCAGCAAGTGTATTCGCTGGGGTAAAATGGGTTAATTGATTAAGATATCTAAGCGTAATAACAGCCTCTTTTCTTATATTTTTATTCTCTGATGATAAATAAGGACTAATTGATGGTAATGCCTGAACATCATGGATTTTTCTCAATAGAATTAAAACATAAATTATCTGCAATTCATCATCACTCTCCAAATAGTCTAATAACTTAAGTAAATGATCTTGATTTATTAATTCTTTGAGGGCACTACATGCTTCATCACTTACTTTTTTATCTCTTTTACTGTTTATACACTCCAGCAATGGTAAAACAGCTTTAGCATTTGCCATTTCCCAAAGCGTTGTAACAGCAATAAGTTGAACTGAAGAGGAAGGGTCTTCGAGAGCGTGAATCAAAAAAGGTATCGTATCTTCATCGCATTCCTGTTGTAAATTTACTGCAGCTACAAGTCTATCTCCTTCATCATCGGAGGAAAGCATTTCAACCATTTCTTGAACTTCTTCATCTAAAAGATCAATTTCAGATTGGAGAGATTTATTATATTTCAAAATTATCTAAGAAGAAATGGAATTTGAACAGTTATTGCTCCAGTAGGACATTCTTTTTCACAAGGAAGGCAAAACCAACACTCATCATACTTCATATATGCTTTTCCTGTATCTGGATTTTTAACAAGTACATCTAAAGGACATACCTCTATACAGGCTTTACATTTGTCGAGACATTTGCTCTCATCGACTATAACTGGGACGTCTACTCGGTTGTTAGTTAAGGCCATAATTAGAAATTAAAAAAGAATTTTTTATTTTTGAAGAAATGATTTAAGCGACGGAAACATCATATTTTTCTTTATTTAAATTGACATCAAATAAATAGGGTTTTAAATCTTCTTTGAAGATGGTCATTTCATTGTTTTCAAGACTTTTTTTAATAATGGTGTTGCACATCCATTCATCATCATTTCTGTTTGGAAAATCTAATCGATAATGATAAAGCCCCCATCGACTCTCAGTTCTATAAAGTGATGCTTTGGCAGCCATTTCAGCGCAATCTCTTATGAAATGAATCTCCATGCATCTCATCAATTCGTGAGGATCTCTAGCTCCTAATTCATCTAAAACATTTTTATAATCAATGAATTTTTCTAAGCCAATTTTCATGTTTTTTGGTGACTTTGGAGGCTGTAAATAATCATTAACAAATCTTCTAAGTTTATATTCAACCTGTGTATGAGGAATACCATTAGGATTATTTAAAGGAGCTAATAATCTCTCTCTCTCTGTATTAATAAAGTCTGAATCGACATCACCATGATCAATATCTTTTATGTAATCCATAGCATGTTCCGCTGCAACTCTTCCAGAAACAAAAGCTCCAATCATGTAGTTATGTGGAACATTTGCCATATCACCTGCTGCATAGAGTCCAGGGATGCTAGTTCTCATAAATTCATCAACTTGAACACCTGAAGCAGAATGTCCACTGCATAAACCTATTTCTGAGATGTTCATCTCAACTCCATCTCTCCTGTAGTTTTCTCCTCTTCCTGCATGAAATCTCTCCCTACTCGGTCTCTCATTATCAAATAATATTGATTCAATTTCAGATA
>MWOR01000267.1 GCA_002025865.1 Prochlorococcus sp. HOT208_60m_813I02
CCTCCCTTTTCTAATAAAGTTCTCACAACATCAGTTGGCTGAGCACCCTGAGTAAGTCTTGATCTTAAAGCTTCTGTGTCAAGCCTAGTTTCTTTAGTTCTTGGATTATAAAAACCTAGTTCTTGAAGGGGTCTACCATCTCTTCTGGAAGTACTGTTGCATGCAACAATTCTGAAACTTGCCTCTTTTTTCTTTCCAAAGCGCTTAAGGCGCAATTTAATCATTTTAAATTAATGCATTTTTAATAATAATATCATTTAAAGGTAAAAATATAGAAACTATAAATCGGCAAAACCTTTTTTCTTTTTATTATTTTTTTGTTTTTTAATTGGCTTATTACCACTCATACCTCCCATTCCTGGCATTCCTCCCATTCCTGGCATTCCTCCCATTCCTGGCATTCCTCCCATTCCTGGCATTCC
>MWOR01000268.1 GCA_002025865.1 Prochlorococcus sp. HOT208_60m_813I02
TAAGAGGTTGGTGTCCCATTGGAACACTTGGGTCAAATCGTGAAAGTTCGAAAAGGGTGAAAGCACCGGCCCAGAAAACGATTAATCCTGCATGAGCTACATGAGCAGCAATGAATTTTCCTGAGCGATTTGCTACACCTGAATTACCAGCCCACCATCCATAGGTGGTATCTGGATTACCATAGGTTTGCATTTAGGAATTGATTAGCTTAAACGTTTTGAGAATACTTTATATTTCACCAAACAGTTGAATTAATAACAAAATTGTAAAGGTTAGTAATCCTAGTAATTACTAAACAAAAAATCTTCCTAAGAAAATCCAAAAGCAAAGAAGGTAGATTTAATGAAGAAAAATTATTCTCAGAGATATAAGTTTCATAAAATAAACCATTATTTTCCAATTCAAATAATTTTAATAAATTTCAATTTGCTGACATTAAAGGATGTTTTGTTTCATTAAACCATCTTATTTATTGCCTCATTATCAAACACTTATTAAAAATGAGGTAAGACATCTAATATTATGACTACTTCTCAAGAGTCTTCTAGAAAATTTTCACTAGAAATGAAATCTGAAGTTCATTATAAAAAGGCTGCAAAATCTTACAGAAAATCAAAACAATACATAAATATGATTAACTTATATCCAACTTTGCAAAACACTCTAATTGAGTGTAAGGATGAGAACCTAATTGAATAAAAAAAATTTTAAATATTTATTTTCAAATTAAACAAAAAAAATATGTCTAGTTTTTAGGCTGCAATATTATTGATTTCTTCAGAATAAAAATTATTAATTATTTGTCTGCACATTTT
>MWOR01000269.1 GCA_002025865.1 Prochlorococcus sp. HOT208_60m_813I02
GTCGTCAATTTCTGGTAAATTTGAACCAAATGGAATAAAGAAGCTGCCTGCTCCAGAAAGATTGGGAGGATTATCTACTGGTTTATCTGAGTTTTTTGTTTTTGGGACTGAAAAAAATCTACAGATAGATATGTGATCCATGAGGTATTTGCCTAATTTTCCAGAATTATCTTTAAACCCTAAGGAATTTGTTTTATATTCTGAGTTCAGTAGTATTCTGAGTGTTGAAATTGTTGATGCGCAGAGAAAAATTAAATCACAATTCAATACTTCTTTTTGTCCATTTTCCAGGTTTACGATCGTTAGTTTTGAGGCAAGCTCTGTTGCCTTGTTAATCTCAAAAGAATCTACTAGGTAATTAGAGATTATTTGTACATTTCCAGTATCTAAAGCTTTTTTTAAAGAGCTTCCTAAGCTAGAGGACTTTGGCCATTTTTTTTCTTTTACTGATGAATTACGGTCA
>MWOR01000270.1 GCA_002025865.1 Prochlorococcus sp. HOT208_60m_813I02
CAGTAACAAGAACACTATTTGGATACCATTTTTTAAAATCGGGATCATTTGTATTTGGCCAACCAAGGGTTGAGAAAGGCCATAAACCACTTGAAAACCATGTATCCAAAACATCTTTATCACGCACCAATTTAATATTTAATCCAAATTTTTTATTAGCTTCGATTAAGGCATCCTCTTCATTTCTCGCAACAACATATGGAGTATTTTGCTCTATTGAGTCTTTAGATTCATCTAAAACATACCATGCTGGTATTTGGTGACCCCACCACAGTTGCCGACTGATACACCAATCATTAATATTCTCTAACCAATCCTTATAAACTTTTTCCCAGCGTGGAGGAATAAACGATGGTTTTTAGAATCAATTTCATTAAGACATCCTTGTGATATATCATCCATTTTCAAAAACCATTGTGTTGACAATAAAGGTTCAATTGGCACCTTACCTCTATCAGAAAAAGGAACAGTATGTTTATAATCCTCTATCTTTGTCAAAAGGCCTAAGTTATCCAATTCTTTGATAATTTTCTTTCTAGCCTCATATCTATCTAAATTTTGAAAAATACCTGCATTAATATTTAAAGTTCCATCTTTATTCATTACATTAATCTGTTTTAAATTATGCCTTTTTCCTATTGCAAAATCATTTGGATCATGGGC
>MWOR01000271.1 GCA_002025865.1 Prochlorococcus sp. HOT208_60m_813I02
GTGGACCTTCTCCCCATGTAAAAAGACAATCTTTTTTGTTTATAGAAATATCGTTTATACTTGCCTCTCTTCTACTCATTAAACCAGTTTCAGAAAATTCCCAATTTTCGTTGCCATGTGCTCGAAAATATTTATATTCTTCGTCATGCCATTCATATTGAAATCGAACAGAAATTCGATTTGAATCATATGCCCATAATTCTTTAATTAGTTTGTAGCCAATTTCTTTATTCCATTTTCTTTTTAAAAATTCCACAATTTCTTCTCTCCCTCTTATAAATTCGCTTCTGTTTCTCCAAAAACTATCTTCTGTATAGGCAAGTGATACAGTCACGGGATCTTTAGTGTTCCATGCATTTTCAGCTAATCTCACTTTTTTAATTGCTGTTTCTTCGTTAAAAGGAGGTAAAGGAGGTTTTGTAGACATTTGATAGTTAAACAATTTGTTTTCTAAATATTAAAAAAAATATTCACTTCATGATGATCATGAAAATTCCAAATTCAAATAAAATTGAAAATTTTTAGGTGATTACCCCCTGCATAGAGATTTATTTAAACAGGAATTTGTACTCTCAATATTCAATTGATCATTTTTATTATTTAATTTTTTTTCATTACTTAATTTTTCTTCATTATTAATTGCTTTCACTTTTTGCCCACAGTGTTCTTTGCAACCGCCATTAAATATATTATGTGCATATAAATTAGAAATATTCGTAAGTAATAAAAGAAAAATTATTTTATAAATTTGATTAAAATAAAACTTCATTCTTAATATGCTTTTCCCAGA
>MWOR01000272.1 GCA_002025865.1 Prochlorococcus sp. HOT208_60m_813I02
TTATAGTTTTGGATTTAACTGGGATGTCAATCCAATTATCGGCATTGAGGCAAAGATAACAAACAGATATGGTAGTACTCCATCAACTTCTTTATTAACAATTCCCTCAGATAACACACCACTTTATTTTTTAGGTGGAAACTATAAACCTTTCCTAGAAGACACAAAATATATTCCTTTAGATAAGAATGATGAGTTTTTACTTTTTGGAGGACTAACCGTAAATAATGCTTTAATTCCTGAGAGGGGAACTAGTCAGTTGCTTTTAGATTATGATGCCAAAGGAAATGCTTTAGCTTTATATGGATATTCATTGTCCAATATATTTCAACTGGAATTAAGTACGGGTTTTTTTAATGATGTGAAATTAGCAGAAAAAAATAATGAAGATTTACAAAATAAATTTTTAAATGATTTTAATTATAGATTTGGAGGTAAATTATCCATATTTAGTCCCCAAAAAGGTGACCTTTTTTGGACTTCATTAAGGACATCTGTTGGCAGGAACGAAGGGACAACAAAACAAGGCTACAACTTTACTGAATTACTTAATACCTTCAAGGTTAACGAATCAATTTATCTTAATTTAACT
>MWOR01000273.1 GCA_002025865.1 Prochlorococcus sp. HOT208_60m_813I02
CAAGTAGTATTTGTTTTTTATCTATTACTTTTATGGGTTTTTTGTAGTCAAAAGATTTGTTTTCCTGGAAGTAATTAATATCAACTCTAATTGCTCTTCCTGTTTGCCAAAAATTGATTTGTTCTTCGGTACTTAAAACAAATGATGATATGTGATTAAGAGCAGAAATTATTGGAATAATGAAATTTTTCGAGTTTTTTTTTATCTTTTTTCGATATCAGATATTTTTATCGAGTTTTGTTCATCAAAGCCACAAGCTGAAATTCTTTTAAGTTGTAAAAGGCAACCTTCAGAATTAAGAATTTCTCCTAAATCTCTTGCAATTGCTCTTATATATGTGCCAGCTGAACATTTGATTTTTATTTCTATGATTCCGTTTATTTGGTCCCATTTCATTAAAGTAAGTTCTTCTATTTTTACTTTTCTTGTCTGTAATTCAAAATTTTCATTCCTTAAAAATTTTTTTAAGCTCTCTCTCCATCAACGCGCACACTAGATACTTTCGGCGGAATTTGTTTAATAATTCCTCTAAATCTATTTAAGTATTGATCTAATTTCTCATCACTGATTTTAGGCCAACTTTTTTGATTAATTATTTCCCCGTGAATATCATCAGTGTTAGTTCTTATCCCTAATTTAATTTGTCCTATGTAAGTTTTACCCTGAGGGAGATATTGAATAAATCTTGTTGCACTGCCTACCGC
>MWOR01000274.1 GCA_002025865.1 Prochlorococcus sp. HOT208_60m_813I02
ATCATTCAAGGCTGATTTAGAGTCGAGTATTTTTTCGGGTAAAGAAGAATTTAGTAAGATTGATATACAATCAAAAATCAGCTTTAAAAAACTAGTTTCCTACGTTGATACATATTTCAAAGCATATAGAATGTTTGATGAGCGAAGACAACTCAAAAGATGTTTGAAAGCAAGAGAAAGAATGATGTCAGCTAATCTTAGACTTGTTGTATCAGTTGCAAAAAAATATCAAAATCAAGGTTTAGAATTGTTAGACCTTGTTCAAGAAGGGGCAATTGGCCTAGAAAGAGCTGTAGATAAGTTTGATCCTGCTATGGGATATAAATTCTCAACTTATGCTTACTGGTGGATTAGACAAGGCATGACAAGGGCTATTGATAANAGTGCAAGAACAATCCGTTTGCCT
>MWOR01000275.1 GCA_002025865.1 Prochlorococcus sp. HOT208_60m_813I02
AAATTGCTACTACCTAAAATCGCTCCATCGGTGAGATCCCAGTTTTTTGTATTTTTAGCATATGAATTCTCATAGTTATGCTGTACGAAAAAAACACATATTAAAATTGCTGCTGATAAGGTTAATACAATGGAATAAAATGATAAGAAAAAAACTAATCCCAACCATCTGCACATAAAAATCCAACCTATTATTACTACTATGTTATTGATTATTAATTCAAATAGTTCACTAAAATTATCTCCATAATCAGAAAAAGGTGGTTTGACTCTTGAATTAATAGCTAGAAGTTGAGAAATTTCTCTGTTTTTTATTTTGATAAAAGTCTCTTCCAATATATCTTTAATGAAATTAAAAATAATAATAACAAGTCCTAATCTAGGTTTTAAAACTAAGTAAAAAAAACCGCCAGGGAAAAGCATAATCCAGTTTCGACTTACTTTATAAAATATTTGCTCTCTTTTTGTAAGGGAATTATAGTCTTCAAGACTTAAAACATCTATCGGCCCTTTGTAAATTTCCCAATTTCCATTATTTCTATGATGAAATGCATGATCAATTGACCATGACTTCTGGGGAATACCATTAACTAAGCCAAGTAAAAATCCAAAAAAGCGGTTTAATTTCCGTTTTGTAAAAAGAGAATTATGTCCGCAATCGTGCATTAATGAGAATGTTCGAGATGAGAACAGAGTTAGAAGAGCTATAAAAGGCACCAATAGGAATCCTCTAATCAATAATG
>MWOR01000276.1 GCA_002025865.1 Prochlorococcus sp. HOT208_60m_813I02
TTCTAAATGAAGCTTCTTCAAATTCTTTCTTTTAATATTGAAAAAAATTTTACCATCCCTTATTCCAATAACTTTATCGAAATCCTTCAACAAATCTAATCTATGTAATGCAACTAATGCGGTCTTTGGGGATGTTTTTTGTATTATTTTTATCTATATTTTCTAGCAGCAGGTTTTTAATTGTTGTTATCAATTTGGGATCTAAATTATTAAAAGGCTCATCTGCAAGTAATATATTTGATCCTTGAATTAATNATCTAGCTATCGCTACCCTTTGTTTTTGCCCTCCAGATAGTTTTCTGATTTTTTTGTCGTAAACAGAGTTATGAAGTCTACATAATTGCATATATTTATGCGCCTTCTTAAAAGAACTTATATTTAGCAAATTTTTAAAAGCGAAATAAAAATTGTTTTCCGCAAGTAGTCCACAATTAACATTTTGTTCTGCAGAGAGATCTTCTATTAATCTTAANNCTTGCCANATAGTTGTTATCTTACTTCTC
>MWOR01000028.1 GCA_002025865.1 Prochlorococcus sp. HOT208_60m_813I02
ATTTTTGAAGATAACAGCGAATTAGAAATAGGTGGTTCCGAGCAAAATACTACTAATAATAGAATGGAACTCACTGCAGCTATAAAAACTCTTGAGAAATTAAAAACCTACAAATTAAAAGAGAAATTTAAACTAAGAACTGATAGTAAATATGTTATTGAGGGTTATACAAAATGGATTATTAATTGGAAGAAAAATGGATGGAAAACAAGTTCAGGAAAACCTGTTCAAAATCTTGATCTATGGCAAAAAATTGATCAATTAAGAATTAATGGCCTAATAATGGAATATGTTAAAGGTCATAGCGGGGATAAACAAAATGATAGGGTTGATAAAATCGCAACTAATTACAGCAAAGGTATATCTATAGAAAGTAACTTAAAAAAAGTAGAATCCTCAGTTGATTTTTTTGAAAAAAATGCACCTACAGAAATTCAGGCATTATTTACACGCAATGAATTAATTCAAAAATTTGCACAAAAAAAGTACCTGTTAAGTTCATCTGAACTAGACACCTTATTAGGTGATGAAAACCACTTAAAGATAAAACAATATTCACTTTTTGAATGGCGTAATTGGAGATTGATTCCTAAAGATAAAAAATATTGGATAATAGAAAAAAAAGAAGCCTAATTTTTTATGAGTGAACAGAAGGGGGGTTTTAAAAATCTTTATAAAAACTTGATTACCCCTGTATTAAAAAAAGACTCTGGAATTGATGCAGAATACTTAACAAATTTATCTCTTAGTCTCCTATCATTCAGTTCAAGAAAATATAATTGGCCTATAGTATCTTCTATCTTAAAAAATCTAAATGAAGAATTTTCTGTAGTTGATAAAAGGTTAACTCAGAACATATGTGGAATAAATTTTTGTAATCCAATTGGTTTAGCTGCGGGTTTTGACAAAAATGGAAATGCCGCAAATATATGGAAAGATTTTGGTTTTGGATTTGCTGAGCTTGGTACAGTAACTAAATTTGCTCAAAATGGAAATCCCAAACCAAGGTTATTTAGATTGGCAGAAGAAGAAGCAGCATTAAATAGAATGGGTTTCAATAATAATGGTGCTGAAAATCTAGTTAAAAACTTTGTCGAACAAGGTATTGAGTTTAAAAAAAACAGGGAGAATATTTGTTTAGGGATAAATTTCGGGAAGTCAAAAATTACAGGTTTATCACAAGCAAAAGATGATTATTTAACTTCTCTAAAATTATTAATTCCATATTGTGATTACGCAGCAATAAACGTTAGTTCTCCAAATACTGAAGGGCTAAGAAAATTACAAGATCCAATTCTTCTAAAAGAACTTCTTAGAGAAATTAAAAACTTACCTAATTGTCCACCATTATTTGTAAAAATTGCGCCAGATTTAGGCCTTAAAGATATTGAAGATATTTGCCAATTAATAATCGAAGAAAATATCGATGGAATAATTGCTACAAATACCAGCATTGATAGATTAGGTCTTGAAAATAGAAAGATCAGGCAAACTGGATTATTACTCTCTCAAGAGAATGGAGGATTAAGTGGAAGGCCTCTCCAAAAAAAAGCAAATCAAATAATAAAATATATACATAATATTGATAAAAAGATTATTTTAATTGGCGTTGGTGGAATAGATAGTCCTGAGTCAGCTTGGGAAAGAATTTGTTCTGGAGCATCATTAATTCAACTTTATACTGGCTGGATATATAAGGGTCCACAATTAGTACCAAATATACTTGAGGGAATTATTAAGCAACTCAATAACCATCAATTATCTAGTATAAAAGATGCAATTGGATCAGATTTAAAATGGGTTAAATAAAAATTAAAAAATAAATAATGAACAATCCGAAAACTAATGATTACTCAACGTTAGCCATGCAAGGATCAAACTTGAAGCACGGTGGAAATGTATATGCAACTGCGAAAAAATTAAATTTATTACCCTCAGAAATCATTGATGCAAGTGCATCATTAGTACCTTTTGATCCCCCTCAGATACTAATAGATTCAATAAATGTGGAAATTAAGAATCTTGGCTTTAGATATTACCCAGAAAGAAACTTGAGTGACCTGAAAGAAATAATCGGCAAATTTCATGGTATAAATCCAGACAATATATTGCCTGGAAATGGAGCTTCTGAATTAATAACCTGGGCAGGCTATGAAGCATCCAAATTCGGAATAAGTTGTATTCCTTCTCCATCATTTGTTGATTATGAAAGATCTTTAAATTGTTGGAATAGCAATTTTATAAATTGCGAATTACCTAAAAACTGGAATGATATTTTTCCTCAATCATTTCCGCTTCATCCAAAAGGTGATGTTATTTGGATAACAAATCCACATAACCCTACCGGCCAATTATGGGAAAAGAATTCATTGGAGGAAGTTGTGAAAAAATATAAATTAGTTATCTGTGATGAAGCTTTCTTATCGATAACACCTAATGGAGACAAAGAATCTTTAATACCATTAACCAAAAGATTTGATAATTTATTAGTCTTGAGAAGCTTGACCAAAATCTTCAATATTCCTGGTCTTAGATTAGGTTACGTTATTGGCTCATCGAAAATACTAAAAGAATGGGAAATAAATAGAGATCCTTGGCCTTTAAATTCATTTTCTATTAAAGCCGGAATTGATCTACTAAGTAATAAGAAATTCTATGAACAGTGGACAAAAAAGATTCACAGCTGGATAAATATTGAAAAAAAAAGAGTATTTGAAAAATTATCAAGAATAGAGAACCTTAAAGTTCATAACTCTTCAACCAACTTTTTTTTAATAGAAAGTAAAAAATCCTTGTCGCCTAATATAAAATACTTAGAAAATAAGGGAATACTGCTTAGAGAATGTACTTCATTTAGATTTCTGGATGAAAAGTGGGCAAGAATAAGTTTGCAGAGTAGGAAAAATAACACTCTGTTATGTAAAGAAATTCAGAATTCCTTTAAAAAATAATTAAAAAATTTCCTAATCTCAATTTTAGATTTGATTTTATTATTATTTTCCATATTCTTCTTCATAATATCTAAAATTTCATAGTAATATTTTCCGTTTTTTGATTTTCTCTTAAAAATTCTTTCTATAGTTTCTTCAAAAACTTCTTTAGAAATTTTACTTTGATTCATTAAAACTGATCCTCCACTTTCAGCAAGAATCATTGCATTTTTTTCCTGGTGATTATTTTTAGAATAAGGAAATGGAATTAAAATTGAGGGTTTTTCAGTTTCTATAAGTTCATTTATTGTTCCTGCACCAGATCTCGATATTACAAGATCACAGTTTTGAATCAAAGCTGCGATTTCATTAGTAAATTTCTTTTGAACAAAATTATTGGAATTTTTTACATCAAAGGATTGTTGATTACATTCGCCAATAATATGAACTATCCGAAACTTTTTTTTCATTAAAAATTCAAGAGATTCGTTAAGAATTTGATTTATAGCTTTTGCTCCTTGGCTACCTCCCATAACAATCAAAAGAGGTCCTTTTCCTTTTGGGACCCATTCTGGCAAGGGATGGGATTTATAGAATTGATCTCTTAAAGGAGTCCCAGTGAAAATAGTTTTACAATTTCTTAAATAAGAATTTGTTTTCTTAAATCCTAGAAAAACATAGTTACACAAAAAACCAAAATATTTCGTTACCATTCCTGGAATTAAATTTGATTCATGAATAATGACTGGTATCCTGAGTAGTTTTGAAGCAACAATAGTAGGGGCAGATATATAACCTCCAGTCGTAAAAACCAAGTTAATTTTTTTTTCTTTTAAGATCCTAATTATTTGGAAAGTTGACATTAAAATTTTTATATATTGATAAAACAAAAAAGTATTTCTTCTTGGTGTCTTTAAATTCAAAGTCTTCAAATTATATTTTTGGGGAATCAAATTCGCATCAAGTCTTTGCTGAATGCCCAACCAATGAATATTCCACTCATCTTCCACCTCTTTAGAAACTGCTAAAGCTGGAAAAATATGGCCTCCTGTTCCACTAGCTGCAACTAATAAATTATTTTTTTTAGACATAAAAACTTAAATTAGTAGAATGAAAATAATAAATGATAAATATGTTGAATTTAAACTTATTCAGAAATGTAGGATTCCCTCTCTACTTATTTATTTATCTCATTCTCCCCTATTCAGCAATAACGCAAACTTTAAAAGTTGATTTTATAAGAAATTTAGAAACCTCATTAAATAAGCGAGACTTAGAGTTTATTAAAAAAAATTTTAGAAATGATGAAAACCAAAATATTCCAAAACAATTTTCAAAGATTATTAATGATTTCCCTAACAGCAAATGGAAGATAAAAAGATTAAAATCTAATATTCCAGATGAAGATATTTTGCGAATAAAAGTTTCAGGGGAAAAAATAGTTAACGGAGAAATATATATACTCGAATCCAAATTTGATTATTTATTTTCAATCGTAAATGGAAAAATAAGTGAAGGGATTATCAAAAATTTATTCACCACAATAAGAAACGATAATAAAAAAATAGATATTAGTTTTAAAATTCCTGATAGAGTTCTTACTGGTTCAAAATACGATATCGATATAATTCTAAATAAGCCTCTTGAAGAAGTTATTATTGCTGGAGCTATAAAACCTCTTCAAGTTAATTCATTGTTTGAACAAGAAATATTATTGGAACCATTGGCGTCTGGAGGGATTTTTAAAATTACAAGAGCTCCTTCAAAACCAGGGATGCAAATTTGGTCAGGAATCATAGCTCATCCGGAGGGAATGATTACTTTCACAAAGAGCATTGATATTGTTGATGAGATATAGCCTAAGCTTCGTTTAACGCAGCCACACCTGGTAAAGTTTTACCTTCTAAAAGTTCCAAACTAGCCCCACCTCCGGTAGATATATGAGACATTTTCTCAGCTAATCCTGCTTTTTCAACTGCTGCAACTGAATCTCCACCACCAATTATTGTACAAACTTCAGAAAAAGCACTTAAGTCCGCAAGAGTCGTAGCTATTGCATTTGTACCATCTGCAAATTTATCAAATTCAAAAACTCCCATTGGACCATTCCAAATAATTGTCTTACATTCTGCAAGAGCATTCTGAAAAACTTTAATGGAATCTGGACCAATATCTAGACCCATCCAATTCCCACTAATTGAATCAATTTGAGATATTTTACTATTGGCGTCAGGAGAAAATTCATCAGCCAAAACAACATCAGTGGGTAATAATAACTCTACTCCTTTTGCTTTTGCTTTTGCTTCTAAATCTTTAGCAAGCTCGAGTTTATCTTCTTCTACAAGGCTCTTTCCGACATCTAAACCTCTAGCTTTATAAAAAGTGAAAATCATACCTCCACCAATCATGATTTTGTCACACTTATCTAGTAAAGAATCAAGTACTCCTATTTTGCTACTAACCTTTGACCCTCCAACTATTGCTGCCAATGGACGATTTGGGGAATCTACTGCTCCTTGTAGGTATTTCAATTCTTTTTCTAAAAGGAATCCAGCTACTGAGGGACTTAAATAATTTGTAACACCCTGAGTTGAAGCGTGCGCTCTATGAGCAGCACCGAAAGCATCATTTACATACATATCTGCATGTGATGCTAATTTTTCAGCAAATTCCAGGTCGTTCTTTTCCTCTTCACCAAAAAAACGAACATTCTCAAGTAAAAGAACATCTCCATTAGATAAGCTATTTGATTGTGCAACTGCTTCATCACCAATACAACTGTTAGTAAGAGCAACATTTTGCCCCAACAATTCACTTAATCTTGCTGCTACTGGAGTTAATCTCATTTTTTCATTTACCTGACCCTTCGGTCTACCAAAATGAGCAGCTAAAATGACTTTTGCATAATGATTAATAAGATATTCAATAGTTGGGATCGCTGCACGAATACGTGTATCGTCGGTTATTTGACCGTCTTCATTTAATGGAACATTAAAATCTACTCTTACAAGAACTTTTTTTCCTTCTAGATGTGTCTTATCAAGACTGGAAAGAGATAATTTTGACATTAAACAAGCTATATTTATAATCTCAAGACCCTAACGTTAATTTGGGCTTATTGGGTTAAAAAGTAGTTACTGTTACCTATGCCTTAATAAATTTTAAGAATTAACGATTATAAAAATTTTTAGTTATTAAATTTATACTAAAATTTAGAAGTAAATACTTTTGAAAGTTATAAAAACTAAAAGGAATACAAAATTTTATTTGATTTATTGAAGTGGACATACCCAAAATCCAATGGTACCCAGGCCATATCGCAAAAGCAGAAAAGAAATTATCTGAAGTTATCAATAAAGTAGATTTAGTTATAGAAGTTAGAGATGCACGAATTCCTTTGTCAACAGGACATCCACACTTAAATAAATGGATAAATAATAAAAAACATATTCTTGTTATTAACAGATCAGATATGATCTCCCCGAATACAATCAATAGTTGGAATAAATGGTTTAATTCTAAAGATCAATATCCTCTTTGGTGTGATGCTAAAAGAGGAATAGGGATTAAAGAAATTTGTAAGTCAGCCAAAGATTCTAGGTCGTCAATCGACGATAGAAGACTCTCTAGAGGAATGCGAATTAGGCCAATTAGAGCCCTTACACTTGGTTTTCCAAACGTAGGAAAGTCAGCATTAATTAATAGAATCGCAAAAAAAAGAGTTGTAGATAGCGCTAGGAAAGCAGGCGTGACTCGTAATTTAAGATGGATAAAATTAGAAAGTGGTATAGATCTTCTAGATGCTCCTGGTGTTATACCTCCAAATTTAGAAGATCAAAAATCAGCACTTAATCTTGCACTGTGTGACGATATTGGTGAAGCTGCTTATGAAATAGAGAGTGTCGCAATTGAATTTATCAAAATTATATCCACTCTCAACAAAGATAAGAATGCGAATATCTCAGTTAAACAAATATCTAATAGATATGGAGTTGATATTGCCAAAGGCTTTAAGAGTCCTTCTGCTTGGATCGACGAAGCAGCTTCAAAACATACCTCAGGCGATAAAAGGAGAATGTCTCATAGGTTATTAGAAGATTATAGAAATCAAATGCTGGGTAAAATTGCTTTAGAAGTCCCAATATGGAATTAAATAATCAAAATTCTTTCGGTATTGGAGAAGGTGAGCTTATAGAAATTATTTATGAGCTACCTCTTCCTATGAGGCTAGACAGATGGTTGGTAAGTAAAAGGCCAGAACAAAGCAGAGCAAGAATTCAACATTTTATAAATTCAGGTTTAGTACTTGTAAACTATAAGACTGCGAAAGCAAAGACCCCATTAAAGAATGGCGACAATATTCAAATATGGATGCCTCCTCCAGAACCTCTTATTTATTTGAAACCTGAAAAAATGGATTTAAATATCCTTTTTGAAGACGAGCACATCATAGTAATTAATAAACA
>MWOR01000277.1 GCA_002025865.1 Prochlorococcus sp. HOT208_60m_813I02
TAGAGAAGTGGCAGGACTAATACTTCTCTGGGAATCTGGTTCACCAAAAGAAGCTTTTAAAATTACGAGAAATGCATTGCAGCCCCCACAAACTCCAGCTTTAGGAAGTAGTAGAGAAGCTGATTTAACATTATTGGCTGCTTTAACAGCAAGAGATTCTGCAATTCAAGAACAACAGCTTAGATCCTATTCAAACGCGGCAGACTTTTTAAATGGAGGTATACAACTTCTACAAAGAATGGGAAAGCTTGGAGACATAAGAAAAGAACTTGAAGAAGACTTAGTTGCTTTGCTTCCTTACAGAATCCTAGATCTACTTAGTAGGGATCTAAATGATCAAGAGTCTCATAAAAAAGGCTTAAGTATGTTGGAAAATTTAATAATTAAAAGAGGTGGTTTAGAAGGTAATAATAAATCTGAATATAAAGATTTTTTAAACCAGCAAGAGTTTGAAGCTTTTTTTCAACAAATTGAGCCATTTTTGACAGTGC
>MWOR01000278.1 GCA_002025865.1 Prochlorococcus sp. HOT208_60m_813I02
TCAAGGAATAAATTATGAAAAGATAGATACATTATCTTTAGAAGCTAGAGAAAATTTGAATAAGATAAAGCCAAAAAATTTTGGTGATGCTTCAAAAATTCCTGGAGTAAGCAAAGCTGATTTAACTGCATTACTTGTTTGGCTAAAAATAAGAGAACTAAAAAAAGAAAAGGCAAATATTTTTGTCGAAAAAAAGTTATCATCTTAGAAGCATTACGTCTGAGCACTGAATAATAAACTTTTTAACTCACCAAAAATTTTATGGGAAGAAAAAGCCTCTACTTTTTTAGTGAAAAATTCACTACCAAAAATATCTGGTCCATGGAAATTAATGTTACTTGGGGATGGAAGTCCAACTAGACATTTACAGCTTTTCACTAATCAAGAGACAAAAATTAAGTTAATTTCAATGCGAGTTGATCCTCTATTCATTGAAGAAGGTCCTAAAGAATTAAATCAATTAAATGGACCTTTAATTAGAAGACAAGTATGGATTA
>MWOR01000279.1 GCA_002025865.1 Prochlorococcus sp. HOT208_60m_813I02
CCAGCTCTTTAGCAACTGCATATGCAAATAAGAAATTCGAAGCATTGTGAAATCCCTCAAATGAAATTTCAAAGGTATTTTCTTCAATTAAAATTGTTTTATTCGAAGGATCATAAAATCCTCGCAAACTATCATCTTTCTTAAAACTATACTTATGATTTTCTATATTGAATAGTTTTACTTTTATCACTCTACCTTTCCAAAATTCTTTTAAAGTTTTTTCTAGGAATGGATCATTTGCTGGAATTATTACAACTCCCTTTGGATTTAAGAACTTACTAATTTCACACTTTGCATATGTAATATTTTTTTTTGAGCCCAACAATCCAATATGAGCTGTCCCAATGTTAGTAATAACTGCAATATCGGGTTCACTATATTTAGATAAATTCTCGATCTGTCCAAGACCTCTCATCCCCATCTCAAGGACTAAAACTTTATCCTCTATTTCTGTAGCAAGAATAGTAAGACCAACTCCAATCTCATTATTGAAATTTGCATGAGATAATTTAATTCTTCCAAGTTTATTTAAAACTCCACCAATCATTTCTTTTGTTG
>MWOR01000280.1 GCA_002025865.1 Prochlorococcus sp. HOT208_60m_813I02
CTTGATTTAAAAAATAAAAATACAATTATTATTGTTACTCATGAACCTGCCTTATTTGAGGGAATTCCTTCTAGGATATTATTCTTGGAAAAAGGGAAAATCAAAAATTTTATGAAAGAAAATCATGGAGGATAGGATAGTTCGTGCTACTGCAGCAAATGGAGGAATAAGATTAGTTGCTGTCTTAACAACAGAATCTTCTTTAGAAGCGAAAAAAAGACACGGTCTTTCTTATCTAACAACCTGTATCTTAGGAAGAGCATTTAGTGCTTCACTGCTTTTAGCAAGCTCGATGAAGATAATGCATGGGAAAGTTACTTTAAGAGTCAGATCTGACGGACCTTTAAAGCGATTACTAGTTGATGCAGGTAGAGACGGAAAAGTAAGGGGTTATNTAGGGAATCCTAANTTAGAATTAGACCTAGTCAAAANAGGCAATAATAAATATTCTTTTGATTTNACAAAAGCAATAGG
>MWOR01000281.1 GCA_002025865.1 Prochlorococcus sp. HOT208_60m_813I02
TTCTTTAATAGCTAAAATTTTTGCACCGCTTTTTTTACCTATTCCAAGTTCAGAAAGTGATCTTTTCTCTGCTGTTTCAAAAAGACTAATATCATTACTTAATTCAAATTCTTCAATTTCACATTCACTTCCTGCAAGCAGATCAAGAAAGTCAATAGCGATAGGTCTTAAAGCCATTGATGCCATAGCTCTCCCTGCTGCAATATAGGGACTTACAACTATACTTGCCCCAGCCAATCTCAACTTACTTGCCGCTTCTTCCGTTCCAGCTCTCGCTATTACTCTTATAGAACTTCTTATACCTTTAGCACTTAAAACTACATATAGATTCGAAGCATCATTGGGCAAAGTAACAACCAAGCTTTTGCATTTTTCTAATCCTGCCAGTTTTAAAGTCTCATCAAGAGTGGCGTCGGCGCAAAGAACTTCTAAACCATTTTCTTCAGCAATCTTTTTTCTATCTTCATCGCTCTCAACTACAATAATTGGAATATTTTGTGTTTTTATTTGGTTAGATATTTCCTGACCTACCCTCCCATATCCGC
>MWOR01000029.1 GCA_002025865.1 Prochlorococcus sp. HOT208_60m_813I02
ATAAACGAGATTGGTTTTTTTGCTGATGGTGAACCATCAATAGAATTTAATGATAATAAAAAAAAACAAATTATTTAATAACACACCTTTCAAACACTTTTAGTTACACCCAATTCTTAGCAACAATCTCGGCTAAATCTACAACTCTTTGACTATAACCCCACTCATTGTCGTACCATGCAAGGACTTTTACGAGGTTATCTCCGATACACATAGTAAGATCACTGTCTACGATTGATGATTCATTGGTACCTGCATAATCGCTCGACACTAATGGTTCATCTCCATACTTAATAATGCCTTTCATTGAGCTTAGAGATGCTTCCTTGAGAGCATTATTGACTTCCTCAGCTGTGACAGATTTAGAAGATTCAAAAACAAAATCTACTGCTGAAACGTTAGGAGTTGGAACTCTCATTGCAATTCCTGTTAATTTCCCTTTCATCTCTGGATATACCAGGGCTACTGCTTTTGCAGCACCTGTAGAAGTAGGAACGATGTTTGTAGCAGCAGCTCTAGCCCTTCTTAGATCTCTATGACTATTATCTAAAATTCTTTGATCGCCTGTATAACTATGAATTGTAGTCATCAATCCTTTGTTAATCCCAAAAGTTTGGTCTAAAACTTTAACTACTGGAGCTAAACAGTTTGTTGTACAGCTAGCATTACTCAAAATATCATAATCTTTGTGTTTATATGTATCAGCATTAACTCCAACTACATAAGTACCAACGCCATCGCCTTTGCCAGGAGCAGTTAAGATAACTTTTTTTGCTCCTACTTCTAAGTGCTTACTTGCACCTACATCTGTATTAAATACTCCAGTAGATTCAATTACCAAATCTACACCCCAATCTTTCCAAGGGAGATTCATTGGGTTCCTATCAGAGAAACATTTTATTGTCTTATTATTAATTACAAAAGTATCATCAGTATATTGAATATCAACACCATCTAGTTGACCAAGGACTGAGTCATATTTTAATAAATGAGCATTAGTCCTAGGATCTGATGTAACGTTAATTCCGACTACTTCAATATTGGTGTAAGCCCCTCTACTAAGCCAACAACGCATAAAGTTTCGACCGATTCTGCCAAAGCCGTTAATTGCAACACGCAAAGTCATAACTAATAATTTCAAAATGATTAACCTAAGTTGCTGATCATACTGAATTTTGTGCAATAAAGTAAGGTTTTTTTGATTTATTAAGCAAATAAGTCTAGTTTTGTATTAATTCAAAGAAAAAAAACATTTTTTTTTAAGAAAAAATAGCAAAATTTTACCTAGAAGTTATTTTGATTTAAGTAAAAGATAAACATTGGATAAAAAATTACTTTTGAAAAGTCATTTTCATTTTATTGGGATTGGAGGTATTGGGATGTCAGCATTAGCAATGGGTTTGCTTAAAAAAGGATGTTCAGTTTCAGGATCTGATTTAGTTAAAAATAATGAAACTAATAAATTAGAGAAATTAGGTGCAGTAATCTTTAATTCTCAAGTACGACAAAATATTGAATTTGTTATTTCAAAATTTACCAATAAATTGATTAATTTTGTTGTAAGTTCCGCGATCAAGCCAGAAAATGAGGAGTTTTTATACTGCAGAGAAAAAAATTTATCAATAAAACATCGTTCAGAGATACTTGCAATGCTTATGCGCACTTATACTACATTGGCGGTAGCAGGTAGCCACGGAAAAACATCAACCAGTACATTTCTTTCTACAATACTTGAATTATGTACTCATAATTCTTCTTCAATAACTGGAGGAATAATTCCAATTTACAACTCTAATTGTCATTTAGAAAATACAAAATACTTAGTGGCTGAAGTTGATGAATCTGATGGGACAATTAACAAATATATGTCTGATATTGGAATAATCAATAACATTGATTTTGATCATTGCGATCACTTTTCTGATTTAAGTGAAGTAATATCTTCTTTTAAAAATTTCGCTAAAAATTCTAAAAAATTATTACTTAATTTTGATTGTGAAAACTCAAGAAATAATTTTTATTCTAATTGTAAGTGGTCAAACGCTACAGCTAAAAACGTAGCTTACGCGATAATCCCGACTGAAATTAATTCAAAGTATACAATTGGTAAATATTATGAAAATGGAAATTTTATAAGTTATTTAAATATTCCAATTCCAGGGTTACACAATTTATCTAATGTCACCGCAGCAATAGCAGCTTCAAGAATGATAGGAGTAGATTTTATAGAAATCAAGAAAAACTTAAAATATCTGAAACTGCCAAAAAAAAGATTTGAATTCAGAGGCCAAATAGATGAAAGAAGTTTATATGATGATTATGCACATCACCCAAACGAAATAAAAGAGACGATTAAATTAGGAAGATTATTTATTAAGCAAAAGCATAATAATGAATGTCGCAAAAGTAGATTGATTGCTTTATTTCAACCTCATAGATATACTCGAGTAAAACAATTTAATAAAGAATTCGCTGACGAATTATCAAAAGCAGATGTTATTTATGTAACAAGTATTTATGGAGCAGGAGAAGGAAACGAAGATAAAATTACTTCGAAAATTATCACTGATCAGATTTATAAAAAAAATAAAAATGTTAGTTATATAAATAACTATTATGAAGTAACAAAAAATTTTTACGAATTAACTCAAAAAGGGGATTTAATTTTGAATATGGGAGCAGGTGATTGTCATAATTTGTGGTCGATTTTAAATAAAAACAATTAAACAAAATAAATAATTTATGAATAAAAAGATTTTTTTTTGAAAACTGTAACTTAAGTAGTTATACAACTATAAAAGTGGGTGGAGTAGCTGAATATTTTGCTGAGCCAAGAAGTATTGAAGAATTTTCATATCTCATAAAATGGGCTAATTTAAACGAAAAAAGATGTCAAATAATTGGTGCAGGTTCAAATCTTTTAATAAATAACATTTTCATAAAAGGCTTAGTTTTGTGTACAAAAAAATTAAAATCATTAAAGATAGAGCCATATTCAGGCATTGTTGAAGCGGAAGCAGGTGTGATGCTCCCAGCATTATCTAATTCTCTTGCTAAAAATGGATTACAAGGAGGGGAATGGGCTGTCGGAATTCCAGGAACATTGGGAGGAGCAATTTATATGAATGCTGGCACAGGTAATTTATCGTTAGCAAAAAATCTTATTTCCGTAAAAGTTATTGATAATAAAACTCATGAAAAGCTTGAAATTGAAAAAAAAGATATAAATTTTGAGTATAGATATAGCTCTTTTCAAAAAAATGATTTGACAATAATTAGTGCAAGACTCCATTTTGAGCCTAATGGAAATCTAGAACAATTAATTAAAACAACCAAAAATAACCTTAAATTAAAAACTGAAAAACAACCATATCATCAACCAAGTTTTGGAAGTGTTTTTAAAAATCCTGAAAATAATTATGCAGCAAAATTAATTGATGAAATGGGTTTAAAAGGATTTAAAATTGGCGATGCTGAAATTTCTACAATACATTCAAATTTTATAATTAACACTTCTTCAGCAAGTTCAAAAGATATTTATGAATTAATAACAGTAATTCAACAAAAAGTACTACAAAAAAAGGGAATTTTTTTGCAACCGGAAGTAAGAATGATTGGTTTTGACTATCCTAACTAAAGAAACTTTTTTTACAAAATGGCGGGTTTTGGACTTCCTAACTTTGGACAACTTACAGAAGCTTTTAAAAAAGCTAAACAAATTCAGCAAGATGCGCAAAAATTACAAGATGAACTTGAAAATATGGAGATTGAAGGAAAAAGTGATGATGAAATGATTAAAGTCTGGATAAGTGGAAACCAACTTCCTTTAAAGGTAGAAGTACAGGAAAATATTTTAAACTCAGAGAAAGAAAAAATAGAGAGAAACATTTTACAAGCTATGCAAAAAGCTCATGAATTATCAACTACAACTATGAAAGAAAGGATGAATGATTTGACTGGTGGATTAAATCTTAATCTTCCTGGTTTTGATAATAGTGACTCCTAGAAGACTCAATCATTTCTTTATAAAAAGAATATCTTTCGAAAGATTTATTTAAATTACAGCCCTCATCGTTTAAATGTAAACAGTTACGAAATTTACACTTAATTTCTTCTTCGATTACCTGTTTATATATTTCTGAATAAAGATTTGGTAACAACCTAATATCAACCTTTAGAGGTTGCATATTAAAACCAGGAGTATCCACAATGTAACTTTGATTCGATATAGAAAATAACTCAACATTTCGAGTGGTATTTTTTCCTCTCTTAATTTTATTGGAAACTGGAGAAGTAATATTTTGAAGACCTGGAATAATCATATTTAGCAAAGTAGTTTTACCAACTCCGGATGGACCCATAAAAATTGAACATTCTTTTTGCTTTAACTCGGCTAATAAATTTTTAAAACAGTCAGATTTCTGTAAATTTAAAGTAATTACTTGGTAACCCCATTTCTCAAATTTATCAAGTAGATATGATCTTCTTTTATCAGAAATTAAATCACACTTTGTCAAAACTAATGAGACTTCAACTCCCATTGATTCTGCTGATATCAAAAACCTATTAACTTGAGATAAATTTAACTCTGGTTCTTCGACGGAAAAAGTAACGTATATGTTAGAAATATTTGCAACTGAGGGTCTAACTAAAAGATTTTTTCTTTTTTTTAGACTTGTTATTAATGCGCGTTTACTTTTAAGATCAATTTTTTCAATCGCTACTTCGTCTCCAACATAAATTAATTGATCCTTGAAATTTATAGACTTCTTAACCTTACATAAAAATTTCTCGCTATTTACAGAGTTTTCTTTATTTTTTAAATCAACTAAAAAAAAATCATTAAATTTTTTCGTAACTAAACCTAAATATTTACTGTTAATTTTCATTCAATATTTTTATTTTTATAAATTTTTCATTTTCTTTAATTTGTTTGAACAAACATCCCATCTCTTTTAAATTATTAAATACCATTTCTTCTGGTTCACCTTTATCTAATTCAACAATAAGTTGTTCATTTTTAGATAACTTCTCCAAAGCCAATTTAATTTTGACGACATTTAAAGGACATGGAACAGATTTAAGATCCAAATGCTTTAAGGAAGTCATTAAGATTCTTTACCAAATAATTTACTAAAAAGTCCACTACTGGAATTAATATTTTTATCTGAATATTGAGAAGCTAAACCCTCTAAAAGCTCTTTTTCCGCGTCGGTTATACGAGTTGGTAATTTTACTTTTACTAAGACTTCATGATTTCCTCTCGCAACCGGATTACCAAGTCTAGGTACCCCTTTATTCTCAAGAGAAAGAGTTGTATTTGGCTGCGTACCACTTGGAATTTTTAAATTAACATCTCCATCAACTGTCGTGATTTTTACAGTATCACCTAAAATAGCCTGTAAATAACTCACTGCTATTTCTGAGTAAATAGTTACACCATCTCTTTTAAGTTTTGAATCATTCTTAACCTTTATAAAAACATAAAGATCTCCAGGTGGACCCCCTTTCAAGCCAACATTTCCCTCACCGGAAACTCTTAATTTAGTGCCAGTATCAACTCCTGCAGGAATATTAATTCTTAATTTTTTTCTGACTTGCTTTACGCCATTACCACCGCAAGTTACACATGGATCTGCAATTATCTGGCCAGCCCCATTACATGAAGGACATTCAGCTACTTGTGTGAAATTACCAAAAGGTGTTCTTGTAGCTCTTCTAACTTGTCCACTTCCACCACATGTAGAACAAGTTTTGGGGCCTGTTCCTGGTTTTGCACCTGTCCCCCTACAGACTTCACATGTTTCAAGATGAGGAATTTTAATTTCTCTTTGTTGACCAAAAATTGCATCTTTAAAGTCAACATTAAGGTCATACCTTAGATCATCTCCTTGTTGAGGACCTCTTCTTTGTGTTCTTCCTCCCTGTGGATTTTGGCCTCCAAAGCCATTAAAAAAAGTTTCAAATAAATCTGCAAAGCCACCCATATCTCCCATATCAGGCATTCCAGTTGCACCGCCAAGGCCAGCTTCTCCAAATTGGTCATATCTTGCTCTAGTTTCAGGATCAGCTAATGCTTCGTAAGCCTTACCAATTTCTTTAAATTTATCTTCCGCCCCAGGTTCTTTGTTAACATCAGGATGATATTGCCTCGCTAATTTTCTATAAGCCCTTTTTAAGGTATCCGCATCAGCATCTCTTGAAACTCCAAGTATTTGGTAAAAATCAGCCATTAGATAATGCTCAAATAAGAATTTGGAATTTATACATCTTCAGAAGAATTTACTTCTGAATCGACATCCTCTTCAACTGTATCCTTTTCTACTTCCTGTTGTGAACTTTGTTTACCAGGTCCCATAGAAACCTTAACCAATGCATGTCTCAAAACCTTACCTTCTAGATGATATCCTCGCTGCAACTCTTCAATAATAAAATCCTCTTCAAATTCTTCACTGGGTTCTCTTAATACAGCTTCATGCAAGTTCGGATCAAATTGCTGACTAACAACTCTCATGGGTGATACTCCCTGTTGTTTTAAAACTTCTACCAATTGTTTATACAATCCTTGATAACTTCTATGAAGAGCTTGAGCTTCCTCACTTTCTGGCTTAAGTTGTTGTCTTGCTCTCTCAAAATTATCAACAATAGGAAGTATTGCAGTTAAAGTCTTTGAAACGAGCTGGATTTT
>MWOR01000003.1 GCA_002025865.1 Prochlorococcus sp. HOT208_60m_813I02
CTTCTTGGAAAACTTTTCCTTTTTACAGAATTCCAAAAGTAGGTGAAGCAAAGAGTGATGATTTAGGAAGCTTTTTTGAACTCTACTACACTTACAATGTTAATGATTCCTTAGAAATTACTCCAGGTATTTCATTTGCAATGCCTTATCAGGATGCTGCTGATATTGCTGCTGGTTCTGATGTTTTGGCTTACTATTTATATGATCGTACTGCTATCGGTATAGGAGCTACTTTCAAGTTCTAAAAATAATTTAGAAATAATTTCCTACCCTATTTCCTACCCTCGAACATAAAACTCTAAGTTATTTTACGATTCCCTCTGATTTTCCTTTTTCTGCAAAATTATTAGTATCACTAGCTTCAAGAACATTATGGACTTTCATACTCTTCCAAAAGAGCGGAGAGGGGGGGATTCGAACCCTCGACAAAAGTTACCTCCTGTAACT
>MWOR01000030.1 GCA_002025865.1 Prochlorococcus sp. HOT208_60m_813I02
ACTTTATTAGAAAAGGGAGGTTTACTAGAAAAGACAGAAAGACCCTCTATCGCAATTGGTAAAGCAAAGTTAGAGAAAGAAAAATTAGCTAAGGCTAAAACTAAAGACGAAGAAAATGATAGTATTAACATTGAAAGCGAGGGTACTGAATCTGAAAGCTAGTGAATTGATAAATTTTTATTCTTATTCAATAACTAGATGAAGGAAGTTTCCAAAACTGGTCACTTCAAAATAGATTTGCCAAGCTCTGATGCAGCTACAGCATTATCTGGACCTGGTAATTCTTTCTTAAAAAAATTTGAGTCTCTTACAGGAGTTTCTTTAACTATAAGAGGCTTACAACTTGAGATGAACGGTGTCATATCAAAAATTGAGAGAGCCTCAGCATTAGTAGAACTAACAAGACCAATTTGGGAACAAGGGTTAGAAGTCCCAGAGGTATGGTCTGCCTTTACTGCGTTATCTAAAAAAGGCTCTCCTTTATCAGGACATAATCCTGTTGGAATATCAATACTTATTACCTTGCCATATTTGTTATGAAATTTTTGATTAAAAAGTTTAATTAATTTATTATCAACTTTTCTTGTTTGATTATTACCAAAAACAGCATCAATCCAAAGTTCTTTACCATTTGCATCAGGGGGCTCTACTAATTTTGTGACACCAATAGATGTAAGATAATTAAGGTGGTTATTTGTTAATGTTTTTTTTATCGGGAATGGACACCATACCTTTACAAAAAAACCTTTCAAAAAAAGCTCTCTAGCTATTACTGCACCGTCCCCACCATTATGCCCAGGACCTATAAAAACAGTTATTCCATACTTTAGAAGAGGTTTCCTTTTCAAGAGCCATCTACTAATTTGAATACCAGCTTTTTCCATCAATGCTTCTTGAGGCATTCCATCAGAAAACATTTCTTTCTCTAATATCAGCATTTGCTTTGAATCAACAATTAAATGTTTAGAGTCAATTGTTGGCCATACAATTTCGTTCATAATTAGTACAAAGCAATTGAAGTACTGTTCAAAAATTTAAACTTCCATGTTAAAGATACAAAAGGATAAAAAATTAGAGAACTTTTTTTCTTCTAATAATAAAACTAAAAAGAATAAAAATATTATTGTAGGTCTTTCTGGAGGCGTAGATAGTTCCCTTTCAGCTGCTCTTCTTGTAGAAAGAGGCTGGAATGTTGAGGGACTAACTCTTTGGCTAATGAAAGGACAAGGCTCCTGTTGTTCTGAAGGATTAGTAGATGCTGCTGGCCTTTGTGAAGATTTGGGAATTAATCATAAAATAATAGATTCAAGAGAAATTTTTGAAAGAGAGGTAATTAAAAAAACTACTGAAAGCTATGAGAAAGGATTCACTCCACTTCCATGTTCGATGTGCAACAAGAATGTGAAGTTCGAAGAAATGCTTAATTACGCAATAAACAAAAAAGACTTTACTTATATTGCGACCGGACATTACGCAAGGATAAAAAAATCATCTTATGCTGAAACACTTGATTGCAAGAGCTTCGTATTTAAGGACTTCCTTCTTCTAAGAGGTGCTGACGAAAACAAGGACCAAAGTTATTTTCTTTATTCTCTTTCACAAGAAGTACTAAGCAGATTAGAATTTCCTCTTGGAGAAATGAAAAAAGGAGAAACAAGAAAGGAAGCCCTGAGATTAGGCCTTAGAACTGCTCAAAAACCAGAAAGTCAAGATTTATGTTTAGTTGAACATTATGGATCAATGCAGAGATTTATCGACAAACACATTGAACCCAATGAAGGAGAAATTGTGCATGTAAATGGGAAAGTCCTAGGAACGCACAATGGTATTCAGCACTTTACAGTAGGTCAAAGAAAAGGTTTGGGCATTGCTTGGCCGGAACCATTATATGTAAAAAGTTTAGACAGAGTAAAAAATATAGTTTATGTAGCTGATAAAAGTGATTTATTTAATAAAGAAGCAATAATTACTAAGGTTAACTGGGTTTCAATCGAAGAACCTAAGCAAGAGATAGAAGTAGAAGCACAAATCAGATATAGAAGTCATCCAGTAAAAGGAACATTAATACCTTTGAAAAATTTAGATAATACAACAAAAACATTTAAATTAATTTTTGAAGAAAGTCAAAATTCGGTAACTCCCGGACAAGCTGCAGTTTTTTATAAAGGAGAAATTTTATTAGGTGGTGGATTAATTAATTAATTTTCCAAAAGATATTTAATCCAATAAAAAATATAAACAAACACAAAATAGGTTTATCTCCAAATTTTGTGTAGAAAGTCTTTTCGGATGAAAAATTTGGGAATACTATCTTATTTTGCTCCACTTTTAAATCTAGAAGTTGAATTATTTTTCCATCATCTTGAATTAAACCCGAAGGGCCGGTATTTGATACTAGTAAATTATTTTTCTTATTTTCAATACTTCTTAATCTAGCCAAAGATAGGAATTGATTATAAAGCTTAGCTGGATATGGGTCTAAATTTGCTGCAGTTATTATCAGTTTTGCACCGCTATTAATAGCCTTTCTTATTTTTACTCCATCACTAATTTCATAACATATAGCTACTGCTAGTGGGGGTGTAAATTTTGGATCAAACAATCTTGAATCGGAGCCTGGTTGAATTCCTCCTACTGCAGATAATCCTCTTGAAAAACTATTGAGAAATCTAGGAATTTTTTCACCTATTGGAACAAGTCTATTTTTATCTATAAATGAGGTAAAAGATTTATCTCCAATTTGAAATCCGAGTAAAGAACTTCTTAACTCATTATTTGAATTTCTGAAACCTCCTGCCAAGGTATTAACCTTAATGCCTTTAGATAAATAAAAATTATTAGATAGAGTTCCTTCAGGCGCAACAAGAAGTTTTGCTTTGTTTGATAAAGCATATTGTTGAGCGATAGATTGTTTTTCTTTAATATATTCATCATTTATTTTTAACTTTTCTCTTGTTGGTATATTAGTTTGCCAAATGGCTACAGGATATTCGTAATTTATTTTTATTGGAGTTATTAAACCTCCAAATAAATGCAAGAAAATAATAACCAAAAGTCCTAAAAGAAATATTTTTTTAAAATGAAGTTTTCTTTCCCATCTACCTTGACTAAAAAAAATCCAAAATCCAATCAATATTTGTAAAACGCATAAACCACTTGCGCCAATCCATCTTGCCAAACCAGCAAGATAAATATCACCTGGGATAAGACTCTCTCCTAAACCTATCCAAAAAAAAGGTGTTTGAGAAAGTATCAATTCACCAATCCCCCAAGTCAAAGATAAAAAAAATACTTTTACTGTTAAAGGTAATATTTTCATTTTAAAAACATCCTCTTTCCAGAGAATAATTTCAACTAACAATCCCCAAAAATAAACTAATATTCCACCCAAAAAAGCGCAAAATAATAATATTGAAAGGGCGATTATTAAACTTGCAAGCCATGAAAATCCAAGCCATGTCAATGGATGAAGATCAAATAACCATGAATGACTTATCAAAACGAAGAAAAAACCCCACCAAAAATTTGCTATTTTTCTCTCACTTCCTTTCCATAAAATAAATAAGGATATTGGCATAAAAACCAGCCAAAAGTGAGTTGAAACAGAAATTCCTCCTAAAATTCCTCCTAAACAAGGGTAAAAATATTGTCTTAGACTTTTAATTTGAGTCGGGATTAACAATCTAAAATTACGAAATTAAATTTATAATCACTTATTTATTGTACCTTCATTCTGTAAACTTAGTTTTAGTAACTTTTAAAATTAAAGTGAGAGAAGTCTTAATTAGTTTTGCAGTTTTTGTTTTTTGTGTTTCATTAACTCTTTTCAGTCAATTTAATTCACCACAAGTTGTTAATGCTGCCGAATCAGAAAATCAGTCAGTACAAAAAACACCTGTTGCTAAATCATCAAATGTCTCAAATAATAATTTATTTGAACTAGACCCATCAGATCCAAATCCTATACTTTTCGCCATGGCAGAAGAAACACCATCAGAAAGCAATTCAAGGAC
>MWOR01000031.1 GCA_002025865.1 Prochlorococcus sp. HOT208_60m_813I02
TCTCGTTGATGATAGTAATAAAGGTGTACCAATCTCAATAAGCCAGCCCAATAAAGAAAGTTCTGTTGTATTTGGTAATTTAGCTCAAATAATTAAGGATCAATTTGTTAAAACTTAATTGATGTTTAAGAGAATTTCTTTATTAAATAACAGAGGATTTTTACAAAAAAAAGACAACTTTAATAGAGGTTTTTTATTTTCTCCGCTACTTATAATCCCCCTGTTTTTAGTTATTATTTCAGGTTTTTTGATAAAAAGTATTCAAGGTGAATTCTTAGTATCGAACTATTTAGGTCATATCCTAACTGGTTTTTTAGGTTATTTCTTAGCATTTTTTATTTCATATATACCGTTAGAGAGAATTAGAAAGTATGTGGTTCCATTTTATTTGTGCACTTTAATATCCTTATTACTAATTTATTTTTTTGGAATTTCAGTTTCTGGTGCTCAAAGATGGCTAAATTTGGGCATCTTTTCTTTTCAGCCCTCAGAGGTAGCTAAACTTAGTACTGTATTAACTCTTGCTTTAGTACTCGAAAGAAAAATAATCCAAACAATAAGAGATTTATTATTTCCCTTATTGATAGTGGTTATTCCTTGGTTATTAATTTTCTTTCAACCGGACTTGGGTACCTCTTTAGTTTTAATTGTTTTGACAGGTGTGATGCTCTATTGGTCGCAGATGCCTATAGAGTGGATTTTGATATTAGTGTTTTTTATTATCACATCTACACTATATTTAACCTTACCAACTCTTCTTATTTTCTGGATTCCAGTTATAGGATATCTTGCTTATAGATCTTCAAAAAAGAAAATTATTTTTTCTGCTCTCGCTATTTCATTACACTTATTAGTGGCAAAATTTACACCAATTTTGTGGAAATATGGCTTAAAAGAATATCAAAAAGATAGATTAGTTTTATTTTTAGATCCAAATAGAGATCCATTAGGTGGCGGATATCATTTGATACAGAGTCAAATTGCAATTGGTTCTGGAGGATTATTTGGGACTGGTTTGCTACAAGGTAAGCTGACTAATTTGCAATTTATACCTGAACAACATACCGATTTTATATTCAGTGCTTTAGGCGAAGAATTAGGTTTTGTGGGGTGCGCTATAGTTTTATTTTTGTTCTTTTTTTTGATTAAAAAACTTATTAATACTGCAACAATTGCTAGAACTAATTTTGAATCTCTAATTGTTATTGGAATAGCCTCAACTTTTTTATTTCAAATAATTATTAACTTATTTATGACTATTGGATTAGGACCAGTTACTGGGATTCCCCTTCCTTTTATGAGCTATGGTCGAACGTCATTGGTGACTAATTTTATATCTATTGGATTTGTTTTATCCATATTTAAACGTTCTAGATCACTAAGAAATTGATGAAATCTCAAATAACTATAAAAAAAATTCAAGACTTTTTGATTAAAGGAGTTGAAACTATATATGTGGATGATGATTCATCCAGACGAATGTGGTGGGCATCTTTAGAAGTTATTCAAAAAGATTACTTATCTCAGAATTATAAAAATGGGGGAATTTGGATTGCCTCACCTCTGCCTGCTTTTAATGATAAAAAATTTTTAAATCAATTTTATGGATGGCTTTGGTCTCCTGAAGGGTTTCCATATTTTCAGAATGAGAATGCAGGATTTTTACCGGTCAATAATTCAGACAAGATAAAAAAAGATTTCGATTTGGCTAGTAATTATACAGTCTTAAATCTTAGTAAAGCAGATGGTTATGAACCTTTTTTGATGATAATCACCCCAAATTTTCAATGCATATTATCAATTGTAGGAGAAAAAGATAAAAAAATTCTATTAATGAAGTGTGATGAAGAAAGTCTTAAACTTTCAATTGAATTAATGCATGCAAAATTAAACCAAGAAAATTATGAGGAAGGAGTAAAATTTCGTAATGCAATAAATAATTTAGGTAACCTAAACATTAATAATCAATTTGAAAAATCATTTTGGCCAAAATTATCTGCAAAATTAGCAAATATTGCTCCAAATCGTAATATACAGAATTCTGTAAAAAACGATGAAAAAAATGTGCAAATAACTGAAGCAAAATTATTACGTGCAATATCTCATGAAGTAAGAACGCCTTTGGCAACAATCAGAACCCTTATAAGTTCTACTTTAAAAAAATATAAGATGGACGAATCAATGAAAAATCGTTTAATTCAGATAGATAATGAATGTAATGAACAAATTGATAGGTTTGGTTTAATCTTTAATGCAGCAGAATTAGTTAGTAATGAAGTTCCGTCATTAAATAATTTGGCAAAAATTAATTTAGCTGAAATTTTTAAAAAGCTTGCACCTTTATGGAATAAACAATTAAATCGAAGAGGGATTTCTTTAAAAATTGATATCCCCAATCAACTGCCTCAAATTTTGAGTGATTCTGAAAAATTGGAATTAATGTTAAGTGGATTAATTAATAAAAATACTAGAGGATTAAAAGAAGGTAGTACATTAATTTTAGAATTGAGACCAGCTGGTCAAAAACTTAAACTTCAACTAAAAGTACAAAAATTAGAAAGTAATCAAAAAGAAATTCAAAAAAAAGATAACAGTTCTGATATTGGTCCTGTTTTAAATTGGAACCCTCAAACAGGTAGTTTACAACTTAGTCAAAATGCTACTCAAAAGTTGTTAGCGAGCTTAGGAGGGCATGTCACAGAAAGGCGTGATGCAGGTTTAACAGTATTTTTTCCTATTTCAGATTCAAAATAAAATGAGAAACAAGTTTTCCATATATTAAATAATGTAGAAAATTTCTTGTAAATTTATAATTTTGCAAAATATGAATGCTAATTTCTTATAAGAAATAACTCAAAATCAAGTGATGACTGAAACTTTAGTTGGTCAATTTCCAAAGCATATAGGAAGTACCGGGGGTTTATTAAACTCAGCAGAAACCGAAGAAAAATATGCAATTGTATGGAAAAGTTCCAAGGAACAAGCATTTGAATTGCCCACTGGTGGAGCAGCTATTATGCATGAAGGTGATAATCTGATGTACTTTGCAAGAAAAGAACAATGCCTTGCATTAGGGACACAATTAAGAGCCTTTAAACCAAGAATTGAAGATTTTAAAATTTACCGAATTTTCCCAGGTGGCGATATTGAATTTTTACACCCAAAAGATGGGGTTTTCTCTGAAAAAGTAAATGAAGGCAGAGAGAAAGTTGGTCATAATCCAAGAAGAATAGGTGAAAATCCTAATCCAGCTGGTTTGAAATTTACAACTAAGAATACTTTTGATTAACTTCTTTAAAGTTGATATAAAAGAAGAAAATAATTATAATTTGGGTTGACATTATTAATATGATCAGCTCACAGAAAGATAGTTTTTTAAAAGCTTACAAAGAAGGTAAAAATTTTATACCTATCACTCAAACTTGGCCAGCAGATTTAGAGACTCCTTTGTCGACTTGGTTAAAATTATCCTCAAAGAATTCCCATGGTGTTTTTCTTGAATCTGTTGAAGGTGGGGAAAGTTTGGGTAGGTGGAGTATTGTTGCTAGTAGACCTCTTTGGGAAGCCGTTTGTTATGGAGAAGAAATAGTTAAAACTTGGAATAATGGCAAAACTGAAACACATAAAGGTGATCCTTTTGATATCTTAAAAAGCTGGACAAAGGGATATAAGTCAACCATGCTTGATGGCTTACCATCAATCGGACAGTTATATGGCTCTTGGGGTTATGAATTAATAAATCGAATAGAACCAAGCGTTCCAATAAATGCAATATCCGAAAATAATATCCCTTATGGTTCATGGATGTTTTTTGATCAATTAGTTGTTTTTGATCAAATAAAAAGATGTATTACTGCAGTTGTTTATGCAGATACAACTTTTTCAAAAGAGTCCTCGATTGAAGAGTTGTATCTAAACTCAATTTCTAAAATTCAGAAAATTAGAAATTTAATGAGAGTACCTCTTAAAGAAAATGAGTTTTTAGATTGGAATGAAAATGAGAATCTGAATTTAGATCTGAAAAGTAACTGGAAGAAAAAAGATTTTGAGGACGCAGTTCTCTCTGCAAAAGAATACATAAAAAAGGGAGATATCTTCCAAATAGTTATAAGTCAGAGATTCCAAACTCAAGTCAATAATGATCCTTTTAATTTATATAGAAGTTTGAGGATGGTTAATCCATCTCCATACATGTCATTTTTTGATTTTGGCTCATGGTTTCTGATAGGTTCAAGTCCTGAAGTAATGGTTAAAGCAGAAAAAAATAAAAATAGTCAGATTGTTGCAAGCTTAAGACCAATAGCTGGCACAAGACCTAGAGGTATTGATAATCAACAAGATTTGGAATTAGAAAAGGATTTATTAAAAGATCCAAAAGAGATTGCTGAGCATGTAATGCTAATTGATCTTGGGAGGAATGATCTTGGAAGAGTTTGTGAAATTGGTACTGTCAAGGTCAAGGATTTAATGGTTATTGAGAAATATTCACATGTTATGCATATAGTCAGTCAAGTTGAGGGTATCTTAAAAAATAATGCTGATGTATGGGATTTGCTCAAAGCATCCTTCCCCGCTGGGACAGTAACTGGCGCTCCAAAAATAAGAGCTATGCAATTGATTAAGCATTTTGAAAAAGATGCTAGAGGACCTTACGCTGGTGTATACGGATCTATTGATATTAATGGTGCATTAAATACAGCAATTACGATAAGAACCATGATAGTTAAACCCTCAAGAGATGGGAAATATGATGTATCAGTACAAGCAGGAGCTGGAATAGTTGCTGACTCTTTTCCTGAAAATGAATATCAAGAAACGATAAATAAAGCAAAGGGGATACTTAAAGCATTATCATGTTTGGATAAATAAATGAGTCAAAATAATCTTTATAAGGGTTTTGAGGTGGAACTTTTCACAGGTTCTTTAAATTCTCATGTTGGTGTTTCGGTTGAAATTGAGAAAAAATTTCCTGATTTTGTAAAAGAGCCAGATAACAGAAACGTTGAATACATAACAACACCTGAAAAAGACTACGGTTCTTTATATGAGAAATTAATAACTCCAAGAAAAAAGTTGAGGAAGTTGCTAAATACTAAAAATTTAACAATCATTCCTTCATCCACTCTTTGTTTTAAACACGATATTCAATTTCAAAGATCTGATATTGACAATGCTTATCATCAATTTATACAAGATAATTATGGAACCTCTATTGCAACTTCAAGTGTACACATAAACGTAGGAATAGATGATTTAGATAGGCTTTTTGCTGCTATTAGACTAATAAGATCTGAGGCTGCTTTATATCTATCATTAAGTGCTAGTTCACCTTTTTTAAATAATAAAATTACTGAGAATCACTCTCAGAGATGGATACAGTTTCCTAAAACACCAAGTAAGGTTCCTTTTTTTGTAAATCATAAATCTTATATCCATTGGATCGAGGAAAATATAGCTAATAAAAATATGCAAAATATCAGGCATTTTTGGTCTTCAATCCGACCAAATGGTCCCCAAAGACCTTTAATTCTTGATCGTTTGGAATTAAGAATTTGTGATTTTGTACACGATATTAATTTGCTTTTAGGGATAACGGCCATGATAGAACTTAGGATTCTTAATCTTTTTGAAAATATGAATACTTTAGATCCCTTGAATGCTAGTTTTTTTTCTATTGAAAAATTATCAGAAATATGTGATCAAAATGAAACTAATGCTGCTAAAGATAGTCTGAATTCAGAGTTAGTTAACTGGCAAGATGGCAAAAGAGTTATTTGTAGAGAATGGATTCAAAACTTATTATCAGATTTATCAACCACAGCAGAAAATTTTGGTATGAAACATCTTTTAGCTCCTATCTATAAAGTGCTTGAAGAAGGCAATCAATCTATGAAATGGATAAATCAATATGAAAAAGGGCTTTCTATTGAGCAGATCATGAAAATTTCTATCGAAGATATGATTAGGAGCGAGGCCTAGAATGTTTGATTATTTAAATAAACTTTGATCTGAAAATTTTCACTTGTGACATAATGATTATATGGAATCTTTTCGACAGATAAAAAATAATAACGTGGATCTGATAAGTAACAATGATCCACTTGATAAAAATCGTCTTTTAATTGAAGATCTCTGGGAATCTGTGCTCAGAGAAGAATGCCCAGATGATCAAGCAGAGAGATTGATACAGCTTAAAGAATTAAGTTATTCAAAACAAATTGATAGTGATAGTTCAAAAACTTTTAAAAATGAAATAGTTGATATTGTAAATTCTATGGATTTAGCAGAATCAATAGCTGCAGCAAGGGCGTTTTCATTATATTTTCAACTCGTGAATATTTTGGAACAAAGAGTTGAGGAAGATAGATATATACAAAGTTTTACCAATAAGGATGTTCAAAAATCGCCCGACAATCTTGATCCTTTTGCCCCAGCATTGGCTAGGCAAAATGCTCCAGTAACTTTTAGAGAATTATTTTACAGGCTGAGAAAATTAAATGTACCACCAGGAAAATTAGAGGAGTTATTGCAAGAAATGGATATTCGTTTAGTTTTTACTGCACATCCGACGGAGATAGTAAGACATACGATTAGACATAAGCAAACAAGAGTAGCAAATTTGTTAAAAAAATTACAGATTGAGCAATTTCTAACAAAAGAAGAAAAAATTTCTCTAAAAACTCAATTAAAAGAGGAAGTAAGACTTTGGTGGAGAACAGATGAATTGCATCAATTTAAACCTTCAGTTTTAGATGAAGTTGATTATGCCTTGCATTATTTTCAACAAGTTTTATTTAATGCGATGCCTCAATTGAGAGGTAGGATCGCTGAAGCACTTACCGAAAATTATCCAGATGTTCAGTTGCCCTCAGAATCTTTTTGTAACTTCGGTTCTTGGGTAGGCTCTGATAGGGACGGTAATCCATCGGTCACTCCGGAGATAACATGGAGAACTGCCTGCTATCAAAGGCAGTTGATGTTGGAAAGATATATTAGTGCGACGTCTAATCTAAGAGATCAATTAAGTGTGTCAATGCAATGGAGTCAAGTCAGTTCCTCCTTATTAGAGTCACTCGAAACTGACAGGGTAAAGTTCCCTGAAATATATGAAGCTAGAGCTACAAGGTATAGATCTGAACCCTACAGATTAAAATTAAGTTATATTTTGGAGAAATTAAGGTTAACTCAAGAAAGAAATAATTTATTAGCTGATAGTGGGTGGAAATTTGACTTGGAGGGAGAAACTGATAACAAAAATCTAGATAAAGTTGAAAACTTATATTACAAGTCAGTAAACGAATTTACTTATGATCTCGAACTAATTAAAAATAGCTTGATTAGTACAGATTTAAATTGTGAGTCAGTAAATACCTTACTTACTCAGGTTCATATTTTTGGATTTTCTTTAGCAAGTTTAGATATTCGTCAAGAGAGTACAAGGCATAGTGACGCTATACAAGAGCTTACAAATTATCTTGATTTAACTGTTCAATATGACCAAATGTCTGAGGATGAGAAAATTAAATGGCTCATTGACGAATTAAATACAAAAAGGCCTCTAATTCCATCTGATGTTAACTGGACAAAAACTACAGAGGAAACTTTTTCAGTTTTTAAAATGGTTAAGAGACTGCAGCAAGAATTTGGTAGCCGCATTTGTCATTCTTATGTAATTTCAATGAGTCATAGTGCATCTGATTTGCTTGAGGTTCTCTTACTGGCAAAAGAAATGGGACTTCTTGATCAAAATTCACAAAAGTCAAAATTATTAGTTGTGCCTCTTTTTGAAACTGTGGAAGACCTTAAAAGAGCACCAGAAGTAATGGAAAAGTTGTTTAAATTAGATTTCTATAGGTCATTATTGCCAAAAGTAGGAGAATCTTTTAAACCTCTTCAAGAATTAATGCTTGGATACTCTGATAGTAATAAAGATTCAGGGTTTGTTTCTAGTAATTGGGAAATTCATAGAGCTCAAATAGCTCTTCAAAATCTCTCAAGCAGAAATAACATATTGCTAAGACTTTTTCATGGAAGAGGTGGTTCTG
>MWOR01000032.1 GCA_002025865.1 Prochlorococcus sp. HOT208_60m_813I02
GGAAATTCAGAAGAAATAATTTCAATGGATGATGAGAGGATCTACGGATCAGTTATTGATGAACTTTCTTTCAAGTCTGCCTTGGAACAGGAAGAACCAATCCTTACAGACTACAAAATAGTTTCTGCTTCTATTCAAAAAGAAGAGATAAATCAAATGATATCAGACAATGAATTTGTAAGGGCAGGAAACAAATCATGGACTTATGAAGCGGATTCTTCAACTTTTGCTGCATTAATTACGCTAAGAAAAATGATTAAAAAACATAATATAAAACACATAATTTCTTTTCACAAAAGCATTAAAAGAGCAAAAGATTTTCAATATCTAAATGAAGAAATTAATAATATTGATTCTAGTTATGGGATCCTACATTCATTTCATATTTCAGGAAAAGATAGTACCGGCACAAGAACAGATGTGATCAACAGGTTTAAGTATGAAGATCTGAGTCTTATTACAAATGCAAGGTGTTTAACTGAAGGTGTCGACATCCCTCAAGTAGATGCTGTTCTATTTGCGGACCCAAAACAAAGCAAAATTGATATCGTTCAGGCAGTCGGAAGAGCAATGCGGAATTACAAAAATAAAAAAACTGGTTTTAAAAAAAAACTTGGTTACATTATTATCCCGATAATGTTAGATAGCGATAACCAAGATGAAATTACGGAAAATGCATTTAATGACATTATTTCAGTTGTATCTGCTATTGGAATGAGTGATGAAAGAATAATTGCGGAATTTCAAGAAATTGCAAAAGGGAAACGAAACCATTCAAGAAATTTTGAACTTGATTTTGAATTGCCAGTCGGATCTATTAAATTACAGACCTTATATGAGGGAATTGAATTAAAAATTTGGGATCGATTAAGTTTCGCTAAAAGTTTTGTTGAAGTTGAAACTTTTGCAAGATGGATGAGAAACGAAACTAAATTAAGTGAGAAAACTGTCAAAAATTATGTAGGCGGATTCAAAAGGATTTCAAATGATTTATTGAGAATGAAACCCCAGTATTCTTCAATTTCAGAACTAATAAATAATGAAAATCTTCATCACTTGAAAGAAGACTGGTTATCGGTTCCTGAAAACAAAAAACTTAATACCGTAGGAAAAGATATGTATAGCGCAAGTTTTAATCAATTTATCAAATATGCCAAA
>MWOR01000033.1 GCA_002025865.1 Prochlorococcus sp. HOT208_60m_813I02
GTGTCTAAACAGACCAGAACGGTTGTTTGACAATATTTACCTATTTAATTTTCCGCTTACTAGTCCCTCAAGATCTAAACTTGTGCAATTAAATCCTAAATTAGAAAAATATTGAACTAACTCACTAAAATTATATTTGTTAAAAAAATGCTTTAATTCATCTTGGGGAATTTCTATTCTTGCAGTAGAGCCTTGGCATCTAACCCTAACCTCTGATAATCCATAATCTTTAAGATATTTTTCTGCTTTCTCAACCATTTTTAGCCTTTCACTAGTTATTTCATGGCCATAAGGAAATCTTGATGATAAGCAAGGTTGAGCAGGTTTGTCCCACCAAGGAAAACCCAATGCTTTTGATATATCCCTAATGTCTTTTTTTGAGACTTTAAATTTTGCAAGGGGAGAGATAACTCCTGCTTGTTTTGAGGCTTGTATACCTGGTCTGTAATCTTTAAGATCATCCAGATTGACCCCATCTAAAACAATCTTGTAATTAAGTTTTTTAGAGAGGTAGGTTGTATGTTTGTGGAGCTCTTTTTTGCATGCAAAGCACCTATCCTTAGGATTTTTACTGTAACTTGATTGGTCTAATTCTGAAGTTTTAATTTCTAAATGCTTTACTCCAATCCATTTTGCTTGCCTTCTTGCTTCCTCACGAAGAGTATTGGTTAAAGCAGGAGAAATACCAGTTACAGCAATTGCTTTGCTACCTAATTGCTCGAATGCTAATGATGCTACTAATGTACTGTCAACTCCTCCGGAATAAGCGATACAAACACTATCAAGATTCTTAATGTATCTTCTAATTGTATAAAGCTTTTCACTTTGTTCATCTGAGAGAATTTCTAGTTGATTGAACATGCTAATTACTTTAAAATTCAAATTACCTATTAATAGGTTGAATTTATTATTAAATATTTAATAATATTCATATCTATATATTAGATTAAGTTTACTAATTTTGTTCAATTGACGAATACGAGTAGAAATAGAGGAATTGGAATTGTCACAGCAAGTGACAGTAAAGAGAGATCAAAAGGTCAATTACATATTTATGATGGAGAAGGTAAGGGGAAAAGTCAGGCTGCATTGGGAGTAGTTCTCAGGACAATAGGATTAGGAATATGCGAAAAAAGACAGTCAAGAGTATTACTTCTAAGGTTTTTAAAAGGCCCTGAGAGGCCATATGACGAGGATTCAGCTATAGAGGCTTTACAAAGAGGCTTTCCACATTTAATTGACCATGTAAGGACAGGAAGATCTGAATTCTTTACTGCTGACCAAGTTACCAAGTTTGATGTTGGTGAGGCCGAAAGAGGTTGGAATATTGCTAAAGGAGCAATTGCTAGTTCTCTTTATTCTGTAGTTGTACTCGATGAGTTAAATCCAGTTCTTGATTTAGGAATGCTTGATATCAATGAAGTAGTTGATACTCTTCAAAATCGTCCAGATGGATTAGAAATAATTATTACTGGAAGGGCAGCCCCGCCCTCTTTGGTAAGAATATCTCAACTCCATTCAGAAATGAGACCACGTTTGATAGGAGACTTATTAGGACCAACAATACAAAGTAATTATGGCGGTGGAATTGAGATTTATACAGGTGAAGGAAAGGGTAAATCTACAAGTGCACTCGGTAAGGCTCTTCAAGCTATCGGTAAAGGAATATCTCAAGATAAAAGTCATAGAGTTTTAATATTACAGTGGTTAAAAGGTGGAAATGGTTATACCGAAGATGCTGCCATAGAAGCTTTGAGAGAGAGTTACCCTCATCTAGTAGATCATTTGCGTTCAGGCAGAGATGCCATCGTATGGAGAGGTCAACAACAACCAATTGATTATGTTGAGGCTGAAAGAGCATGGGAAATTGCTAAAGCTGCTATTTTGTCTGGTTTGTATAAAACAATTATTTTAGATGAATTGAATCCAACTGTTGATTTAGAGTTGCTACCTGTTGAATCAATACATCAAACGCTTTTAAAAAAACCAGCAGATACTGAAGTTGTAATTACTGGGAGGTGTAAAAATGAACCTTCATACTTTGAACTGGCTGATGTTTACTCTGAAATGGTTTGTCATAAGCATTATGCAAATGTGGGTGTTGATTTGAAAAGAGGTGTAGATTACTAACTATTCTTAAAAAATTAATTGCACTATATTTTTTTTACCTTTTCGATCCCTCCTTCAATAGATCTTGACTGTATTTTGAATTTAGACAAGATTCTTGAAGCTTTTTCAGAACGTTTCCCCGATTTACATATAGTAAAAACCTCTTTATTTAAACTTTCTTTTTGAATAAATTTTAAGTCAGATTCTTGGTTTAAATGACTTAAGGGAATTGAGATAGATCCCTCTATTGCATATGTAGAAAATTCTTCATTTTCTCTAACATCAATTAAAAGAATTTTGTTGGGTTTTGCTTTGTATAAACTATTAAATTCATTGGCGTTAATACTGTTAATTTCATAATTTTTCTCACAATATTCGTCGATATTATAAAAGCCCTCAAACTGAGACAGACTTTTTATTCGTTTATTTAACTGATCACTTTTTAGTTGTAATTTTTTCATATTCATATTTAATAGATCAAAAATTAAAATCTTCCCATCTAAAATTTCACCTTTTTTCAAAATTATTTTGATAATTTCATTAACCTGAAGAATTCCTATTAAACCTGTTGAGACACCCACAACCCCGTATTCTGCACAACTAGGGATAGCATTTTTT
>MWOR01000034.1 GCA_002025865.1 Prochlorococcus sp. HOT208_60m_813I02
TATATAAAATCCATAACAGTCAAAGGAGGCAATTCAAGTATTAGCAACATAAGAATTAAACCGGGAGGTGACATCTTCAAAGTAGCTCAAGACGCAGGAGCTGGTGGTTTAGCCTTTATAAGGGTCAAAGGAGATGAGCTTGAGACTATTGGGGCAATTAAAAATAATTTAAGTGAAGAGCATATAGCTGATATTTTAAAAATCACAGAAGCAAAAGATGGAGACTTAATCCTCTTAGGAGCTGGAGATAAACAAATTGTCAATCAGTCATTAGATAGGGTTAGACAATATATCGCAAAAGAATTAAATCTCATAGATAAAAGCAAATGGAATTTCTTATGGGTAACTGACTTCCCTATGTTTGAGAGAAATGAAGATGAAAATAGATATGAAGCTTTACATCATCCTTTTTGTTCTCCAAAAAATATAAAATCTAAAGATTCTGAAAACTTGAAAATAGAAATTGAGAGCTCTACAGCAAATGCTTATGACTTAGTTCTTAATGGATTGGAGTTAGGAGGTGGCTCTTTACGTATTCATGAGGCGAACTTACAAAGACAGGTTCTGAAAACGGTAGGACTTACTGATAAAGAGATTAATGAAAAATTTGGATTTTTAATAGAAGCCTTAGAAATGGGGGCTCCTCCTCATGGTGGAATAGCGTTTGGATTGGATCGTATTACCATGCTGATCATTGGTGCAGATTCAATCAGAGAAACCATTGCGTTTCCAAAAAATCAACAAGCAAAATGTCTTCTCACAAATGCACCTTCCAATGTCTCTGAATCACAATTAAAAGAATTAGATATTGAAATAACAATTGATGAATAAGAATATATATGGATGTTCTAAAAGTTTTTTGTTTAAATAAAATATAAGGAGGCTGTGCTTAATTAAAAATATTTAATGTCAAAATTTGTATTTGTCACCGGAGGAGTAGTTTCTAGCATTGGTAAAGGGATTGTAGCTGCAAGCTTAGGAAGATTATTAAAATCTAGAGGATATAGTGTTTCAATATTAAAACTAGATCCATATCTAAATGTTGATCCAGGAACAATGAGCCCTTTTCAACATGGAGAAGTATTTGTAACCGAAGATGGGGCTGAAACCGATCTAGATTTAGGTCACTATGAAAGATTTACTGATACTGCAATGACTAGGTTAAATAGTGTGACTACGGGATCTATTTATCAAGCAGTTATTAATAAAGAAAGAAGAGGTAATTATAACGGTGGAACTGTGCAAGTAATACCTCACATAACGGGAGAAATTAGAGAAAGGATTCATAGAGTAGCCGCTAACAGCAATGCAGATATTATTATTACTGAAATTGGTGGAACAGTTGGTGATATTGAATCTCTACCTTTTTTAGAGGCAATAAGAGAATTCAAAAATGATGTCAATAGGAACGATGTTGCATACATACACGTAACATTACTTCCTTACATCAAAACCTCTGGCGAAATAAAAACTAAACCAACACAACATTCAGTGAAAGAATTAAGATCAATTGGAATTCAGCCAGATTTACTTGTATGCCGAAGTGATAAATCTATCAATGAAGCTCTTAAAAAAAAGCTTAGTGGTTTTTGCGGTGTCAATATCAACTCTGTAATTGAAGCTTTAGACGCAGACAGTATATATTCTGTACCTCTTTCTTTAAAAAAAGAAGGTTTATGCAAAGAAACCTTGAAGTATTTAGACCTTGAAGATAAAAAATGTGATTTGAAAAATTGGGAGCAACTAATACACAACTTAAGAAATCCTGGAGATCCAATAAAAGTTGCACTTGTAGGCAAATATATTGAACTTGGAGATGCATATTTATCCGTTGTTGAAGCTTTAAGACATGCATGCATTGAACAAAGGGCTTTATTAGATTTACATTGGGTAAGTGCTGAAATGATAGAAAAAAATTCAGCAGAAACTTACTTAAATGAAGTTGATGCAATTGTCGTACCCGGGGGATTTGGCAATAGAGGAGTAAATGGAAAAATTTCGGCTATAAAATTCGCAAGAGAAAATAAAATTCCCTTTTTAGGTTTGTGCCTTGGCATGCAATGTGCAGTTATAGAATGGGCCAGGAATGTAGCTAATCTTCCAGATGCATCTAGTTCAGAACTAGACCCAAACACTCCAAATCCAGTGATACATTTATTACCAGAACAGGAAGATGTAGTTGATTTAGGTGGGACAATGAGACTTGGAGTTTATCCATGTAGACTGACAAAAAATACAACTGGAAAAAACTTATATGATGAGGATGTTATTTATGAGAGACATCGGCATAGATACGAATTTAATAATTACTACAAACAAAGTTTTTTAGATTCTGGATATAAAATTAGTGGTACATCACCAGATGGCAGATTAGTTGAGTTAATTGAGTTAGAAAATCATCCATATTTCTTAGCCTGTCAATATCATCCTGAGTTTTTATCAAGACCTGGCAAACCTCATCCTTTATTTAAAGGATTAATAAAAGCCTCTCAAGATAAGTTAACTCAATCAAATTAATATTCTTTATTTTTTTGAATGGAAATGACAAATTTTTTACCCTTAGTTGAACAATTTCATTCATTACAAGGTGAAGGTTATCACGCTGGAAAAAGTGCTTTTTTTGTAAGATTAGCCGGATGCAAAGTTGGATGTTCGTGGTGCGATACCAAGAATTCATGGGACGAGAAAAAACACCCTTCTATATCAATTGAAAAAATAATAGATCGCATAAAAATTGCCAGAAAAAAAGGAGCATCTTTTTGCGTTATTACAGGTGGAGAACCTTTACAACATAACTTGGATAATTTTTGCAAAGCTATAAAAAAAATGACAATGGGAGAAGAACAAAAGCCAATGAAGATTCATATTGAGACAAGTGGAGTTAATTCGATATCAGGAAGCTATGACTGGATTACTTTATCTCCTAAAAGACACTCACCTCCAAAAAATTATTTTTTAAAAAACTGTAATGAGATCAAAATAATCATAAATGAAATAGAAGATATTGAATTTGCTATTCAAATAAAAAAAGAAACTTTAAAACAATATCAACTCTCTAAAAGCGAAGATGGCTTAAAAAAAGAAGATAAAATTTTTTATTTACAGCCAGCATGGAACAATGCGAATGGTTTTTCTCTTGCTATTGATTTCGTAAAAAATAACCCCGATTGGAAATTGAGCCTTCAAACTCACAAATACT
>MWOR01000035.1 GCA_002025865.1 Prochlorococcus sp. HOT208_60m_813I02
CTATTGACTTACAAAAAATGAATGGGACTAAAAATAGCACCATACCAATCATATTTTCAGGAACAGGGGGATTAGCTCTAATACCAATACAAATGCTAGAAAAAGAAAACTTTGAGATTAGTTATAAAGATAATCAAGTTTTAATATTTAATCTAAAAATAAAGTCATTTCAGATCTTAAATGAAGCAAACTAATTTAAATAAGTAATTTCTCGATAAAGTCAAAATTACCTTATAGTTTAATAAAACAATTAATTGATAATGACTTTTGAAGCGACCTACCTTGGTTCAAATGGTTGGCTTATAAAATTTAAACAAACCAATTTAATTATTGATCCTTGGCTCAAGGGAGATTTAATATTTCCACCAGGTGAATGGTTTTTTAAAGGCTCATTAGAAGAAGAAATTTTGATAGATAAAGAAATAGATATTATATTATTAACCCAAGGTCTGCCTGATCACTGTCACGTTCCAACATTAGAAATGTTCAGAAAGGATATTCCCATAATTTGCCCTAAAAGTGCTGTTGAAACATTAGAAAAAATTGGTTTTAGTTCAATTAAAATGCTTAAGCCAACTGAAAAGACTAATCAATATAATTTAAGTTTTGAAGCTACTGCTGGTGCTCCTGTACCACAAATAGAAAACGGATATATTGTTAAAGACGAACAAGATAATGGGTTTTATATAGAACCCCATGGATATCTTGATGAAAATTTAAACAAGCAAAGTCTGGATGCAGTAATTACTCCTACAAAAAATCTAGAATTACCTCTAGTAGGTTCTTTTGTAAAAGGTGCTGATGTAATCCCTAAGTTGATTAACAAATTCAATCCAAAATTTATACTTTCAAGTACAGTGGGTGGAGATGCAAAATATTCAGGTTTTTTAAATAATTTTATTTCAGTTCATGATTATGAAAAGCAATTAAATTGTAATCTTGTAGATCTAAAGTGTATGCAATCTATTATGATTTAAATCGATCCAAAAAGATCTTTAATTAAGTCATTTTGCCTGAAAGTAAATCCACTTTAAAAGGAGCTTAAAAAAATTCATTCATTTTTTATTACCTCAATACTTTTATTGGCTTTAAATAGTAGCTATTTATGTGAAAATTCAAAGCTTAATCTTGTTATGAGAAATAATATTAATGGTGACTTTTCCATAGTAGAAAAGATATCTGAGTTAAAGCCAGGAGCATTTATAAATATTAATTGGAATAAAAAAAAGCTTATGCTTCCATATCCTCTAAGAAAAGATTATATTTCCTTTACAGATAAAAAATGGGACTGGAGGTATCAATTTAATAAGGACGGATCGCCTGATATTATTAATCCTTCTTTATACGAACTACTACCTTCTGGAGAGATTAAAACACATTTTTGTGAAACAGAAGATAATAAGCCAAACTTATAATTTCAAAATAATTATTCTAGATTTTTTAACTTCTGAACTTCTTTGTAAAGATGAACAATCCAAAAAAACAAAATAATATTTCAAGTTATGTGAAACTTGAAGATTACAAAGTTTTTGATTATGAAATTCCAGAAATCTTTTTGGAATTCGTAATTAATAAAAATGCTGTAAATGTTACGACCAAACTAAAATTGGTAAAAAAAAATAAGAATACCAGAAATCTAATTCTTGATGGTACGGATATTATTAATAAAAAAAATATTTATAGATGACTCACTACTGGGAAAAGAATACTACAAACAGGAAAAAAATAATTTAAAAATTGAAAATATAAACAAAGATAATTTTTTATTAAAAATAAAAGGAATAATTAAACCAAAGGAAAATACATCCCTTTTAGGAATGTATGAGAGCAATGGAATTATAACTACGCAATGTGAGGCGGAGGGATTTAGAAGAATAAGTTTTCACTCTGATAGGCCTGATATTCTAAGCAAATACACCGTGAGAATTGAGGCAGACAAGAATGATTACCCTGTCTTACTTTCAAATGGTAACGTCGTAAAAGAAAATAATCTTCCAAATAATCGACATGAAATAATTTGGGAAGACCCATATCCGAAACCCTCATATCTATTTGCATTGGTAGCAGGGAAACTTAATTGTGTAAAAGACAAATTCATTACAAAATCGAATAAAAAAGTAAAAATAAATATTTATGTTGAGTATGGCGATGAAAAATATGTTCAACATGCAATAAGTTCCTTACAGAAATCTATGAAGTGGGACGAGGATAAATATAACCTTGAATACGATTTGTCATTGTTCAATATTGTTGCAGTCAGGCACTTTAATATGGGAGCAATGGAAAATAAAAGTCTCAATATTTTCAACTCAAAACTAATACTTGCTAATTCCGAAACAACAACTGATGAAGAATTAGAAAGAATAGAGGGAGTGATCGCCCATGAATACTTCCATAATTGGACGGGGAACAGAGTGACTTGTAGGGATTGGTTTCAACTATCTCTAAAAGAGGGTTTAACAGTATTCAGAGATCAACAATTCACTGCAGACGTTCATAATCGTGAAATCAAGAGACTTGATGATGCGAAATTTCTTAGAAGAAATCAATTTAGAGAGGATTCTGGTCCAACATCACATCCTGTAATGCCAGAGAGATACCAAGAAATAGACAATTTCTATACGACCACGATTTACGAGAAAGGAGCAGAAATAATTAGAATACTTAATAAGCTTGTAAAAGATGAAAATTTCTATAGAGGATTTAGTAATTACATCTCAACATATGATGGAAAGGCAGCAACAATAGACCAATTTGTCGATAAAATTTTAGAGCACAATAAGGAAATCGATCCTAAAAAGTTTAAAATCTGGTACAAGCAAAATGGGACACCAAAAATTAAATTCAAGAGAATCTGGGATCAAAAAGCTGAAAAACTCACAATTGAAGCCTCACAAAGTAATCCAATAAAGAAGAACCCATATAATGATTTACCTCTAATAATTCCTATAAATCTGGCTATATTTTGCGGCGATAATAAAACGATAGAAAAAACAGTTGTTTTAAAAACCAAAAAACAAGAATTCATTTTTAGGAATGTAAGATCTCATATCCAAATTCCTTTAGTAACTTATTTTCGCGAATTCTCTTCACCTGTAGAGTGGGAATCAGACACTACCTTGGATGAAAAATTTTTAATCTTAAAATATGAAAAAGATTTTTTTACACTATCTAATACTGTAGAAGCATTTTATAAAAAAATTATTTTATGCAGATTAGATGAAAAACCAGATCATAAAATTGAAAATAAATTAATAAGCACCTTAATATCATTTATAAAAAATAAAGATATTAATTTATTCCTTTTATCAGAATTACTAAGTATTCCGACATTTGCTGAAATTGAATCGGAGATAGAAAATGTAGATCCTTTAAAGATATATAAAACTATTGACGAATTAAATCATTTATTCGGTACCAAATTAAAAGAAGAATTACATTTTAAGCTCCAAGAAATAGAGACAAATCTATATAAAGTTTGGCCAGAAGGTAAAAATGAAAGAAAACTAATCGAAACTATTTGGAAACTACTCTTAAGCAGTGATGATAGGGAAATTAAAGGCAAAATAATCAATTATGTCAATAGTAATTCGATGACGCTAGCAAAAGCTGCATTGAATTCTTTCAGTAGGATTAATTGTCCTGAAAGAAAAATTATTTCAGATATATTCTTCAATAAATGGAAAAATAATAGTGTCGTTTTGGATAGTTGGTTCTCATTCAATGCATCTATAGAAATTGATGAAAAAACAAACAGCATTGAAAAATTATTTGAAAATAAGTTTTTTGATTCAAAATCACCAAACACTTTAAGAGCTATATTAAATACTTTCGTAACAAGAAATAGTACTTTTCATGCAATGGATGGTTCTGGTTATAAATATATTGCAAAAAAGATAATT
>MWOR01000036.1 GCA_002025865.1 Prochlorococcus sp. HOT208_60m_813I02
CTCATCTATTAAGCCATATACTCTGTGATACTGGATTATATGCCCCTTTTGCTGGAAACATTGGTACACCTTTATGTAAATATGCTCACTCCAAAAAACATGAAAAAATTGATTGGGTTGTAGCTGAATTAAGCAGTTATCAAATAGAAATATCTCCAGAAGTAAAACCTAATATTGGAATATGGACAACCTTCACAGAAGATCATCTTGAAAGACATAAAACACTTGAAAACTATTTCAACATAAAAAAAAGCTTGCTAGAAAAATCTGATTTTAGAATTTATAATTATGACGATAAAAACCTAAGAAATCACTACAGTTTGCTACCAAGAGGGGTTTGGATAACAACTATTTTCGATAAATCAAATTTTATTCAATGCGATTACTGGATAGATGATCAAGCATACATTGTTGAAAGAGGAAAGAAATTATTCAAACTTGAACATTTTTCTTTAAAAGGATTGCATAATTTGCAAAATCTTTTATTGGTAATTGCAGCAGCAAGAAAAGTTGGATTATCTGGGAAGAAGATTAAAGATTCTTTATCAAATTACAAAAAATTACCCCATAGGATGGAAACAATTTATAAAAATGATGATCTGGAAATAATTAATGATAGTAAAGCTACAAATTTTGACTCATCTATTGCAGGAATAAGTTCAATTGAAGGTCAAATAATAATAATTGCTGGAGGTAGATTAAAAGGGAATGAATATAGTGAATGGACAAAAGTTTTAAAGAAAAAAGTTAAATGTGTTTTCCTTTTTGGAGAAAGCTCAAAAGTCTTAAAAAGGGCGCTTATTAATGAAGGATTTAAAAAAAATATTTTTGAATTTTCAGAACTAAAAGAGCTTTTAAATTTTGTTTTTCATTATTTACAAAATAATAAGGTTGGAACATTATTATTCTCACCTTCATGCTCTAGTTTTGATCAATTTAAAAATTATGAAGAGCGTGGAGATTATTTCAAGAAACTAATAAGTGAAAAATTAAAGATTAATAAATCCATTTTTTATTCAAGTACTATTACGTAATTTTCAGGTCGGCCATCACAACCGTCTCCCCTCTAGCAAATATTCATTTATTTAGTTAGATTTTGACTATAAATAAACTACCAGCAATGAGTGAATCTAACAATTTACCTCAAGCAATAAGTCATAAAAAATTAAGTTACTTGATGCTTAAAGCACAAAAGGATTCTCATTTTTCTGACGAATTAGCAGAAATAGAAAGCTCTGAACAAAGAGAATTTGAAGAGTTAATAAACAATTGGGAAGCTTCAACTAAGAAGGTAGTTAAAGAGTTATTAAAAAGGAAAGAGAATTTACTAAAAGATAAATCACCAAATTCCTTAATTGCTCTTGGTGCTATGGAAGTTCACCTTAACATGGCTTTGCAAGCCTTAAATGCATTTAATAAAGGAGTTGATGGGTAAAATTAACATATAAATTACAAGTAAGGCATCGAAAATAAGAGAAAATCTAGGTCTTTTTCAGTCTCTATAGAGACATCATCATAATAATCAACTTCAAAACCCAAGCCATCTCCAGATTCGAGACATATATTGCGATTAGAGCCTTTACTTTTTAATAAAAGATTACCTTCTATTATTTGTATCCAATTATATTTATCTATTTTTGATGGCAATTTTTTTTCTTTAATTGGCTTATATTTACAACGCCATAAAGAGATACTTTGATTTAGAAAAAGCTTATTATTTTTACCCTCTTTGTAATTAAAAATAAGATTATCCCACAACTTTTCGTTTAATGAAATTTGATCATATCGGGGGTTGATATTTTCTTTTTGAGGGTATATCCAAATCTGGAACAACTTACAGGTCTCATTTTCTTCATTCTTCTCGCTATGAGAGATTCCAGTACCTGCAGACATAACTTGTACTTCATCTTTGTGAATTTTTCCAAGATTATCTAGCGAGTCTCTATGAGTTATTGCTCCTTTTGTTACGACAGTAATTATTTCCATATTTGCATGAGAATGTGTATTAAATCCTGCATTAGGAGAAATAATATCTTCGTTTATAACTCTAATTTTCCCAAAATTATCCCATTTTGGATCTCTATGCTCTGCGAAAGAAAAAGAATGCATCGAATTTAGCCATTCTCTAGTCGATCTAAATCTTTCGTGAGATTTCCTCAATTTAATTATTTTCAAGGACATAAATACTAAGAAATAAATATGGTGGATTTGTGTAAATTAAATATTTTTGAAAATTATAAATTATTAATAAGTGAAATTACTTTTTATTTATTTGTTAATTTTGCTTTGTGCTTTGTTTGCTTTATTAATTATTTTTTTTGCTTCTTCTCTTGTAGAACATTTTTCTGCCTCAACGTTTAAGTTTTTTAGTTTATTTAATTGCTTTGAAATTTTCATACAAGTTTAAATTACCAAGTAGAAATTAACACATATTTAATGGAATAGCTAAAAAAATTAGGTTTTCATTTGAACCTTAATACCTAAAATAAGATTGGAGGATAGAATTATCTGAACAATATAAAGGATGTATTGGATTATCTTTGATTGTTTTTTTAATAAAAAGAGGTCCAAGAGGGTTATCAAAATTATTTTTCCTAATTAAATTATATTGCATTATTTTTTTTGCTATTTTTTTATTTCTATTTAAAAATTTCCCTTTATTTCCCCAACCTAACCATAAATCACAATTTTTATCTTCAGACCAGTGTTTTAAGTTTTTATAAATATGATTGTTGTTAAGATAACCCACAGGGTTTTTGTGATTAAAAAGTTTCTCTGGTTTGCTCGAAATAAGAGCAAATAGATTGATTAATTTTACTTTTCCGTAATTATTATTTTTCGAAATTTTGATTATCTTTTTTGTTGTATTATCTAAGAAAACTTCATCCGATAATGAGGGATTTAAACCAATAAAAATAATTTCCTTTGTAGATTTAGAAATCTTATAACTTAAACTCCATCTATATAGTTTGTTAGCACTTATTAAACAATTTCTTTCTAGAAATAAATTTTTCAACCTAAACCTACACCTCTAGCCATAAGAGTGGCAAACAAAGGTATTGTTGCAAAGCCTACTAATTCAGTAGTAATGATAAGTCTGAACCTCTTAACGAGATTCTCAGATATTTCAGGTAATTTATTCTTACTTAATGGAATAGCCCATAAGATATATGTTGTTGTTGGGTATAAAGAAAGTAATCCCACCAGAACGTAAAGAGAAACCTTTATCCAAAAAACAGGGTTACCTGTATAGAAATCACCTCCTTGACCAAAATACTTAACACGCAAAATCCCAGTAACTAATATTGCAACTCCTGCCAAACCATAAACCACATCTGCAATTATCATTGAGATCGTCTCATTTCTATTAAGACCTACTTTGAGAGTCAATCTTTCAAACAAAAGAGAACCGAAACACAAAATAATTCCTAAATAATGAACATATGCTACTAATGCACTTTTAGCAATTTCACCTGTTAATAAAGTTCCTAATAACATGTTCAAGTCAAAATTTATACAATCCTAACCACCAAATGAAGAATTTGTTTAGAAATAAATTAATAACTTAAAAGCAAGGTATTAAATCTAAGACTCTAAATACCTTTTCTGGCCATCTCCAAAAAAATCCTTTTTATTCCATACTTCGATTACATCTGGGAAGTGTTTTTCCATACAATTATCACAAACCCCATGACTGAATCTAATATCACTAATTTTCGAAAGATATTTTTCTAAATGCATCCAATCGCCCTCCTTATTTTTCACTTCTCTGCAATATGAACATACAGATAAAATCCCTTCCTGTTTATGCAAATTAGACAATGCATCTAGCAAATTTAATGACTTTTTTCTAAGCTCTAAAAATGAAACTATTTGCTTGGATAATAATTCCATAATATTAAATTGTTGTGTAGTTAGATTTCCTGGCTTTCTATCTATTACGCAAAGAGTTCCAAGCTTATTACCATCACTATTTCTTAAGGGAAAACCTGCATAAAAACGAATCTTTGGGTCTCCAGTTACCAATGGATTATTTATAAATCTTTCATCTTGGAAAGCATCATGAATAATTAATGGACTATTTTCTTTTATTGCATGTGTACAAAAAGACCAATCCCTTCTAGTTTCTGATATTTGAAGTCCTATTTTGGATTTAAACCATTGTTTATCTTTGTCTACCAAAGTCATTAAAGAAATAGGCACATTACAGGTTGTAGCAGCAATTTTTGTAATATCGTCATAACTTGATTCTGGCTTGGTTCCCAAAATCCTATATTCTGCTAAAGCTTTTAATCTTCTTTCCTCTTCTTCTTTTTTTGATACAAGATTCTGCATTAATCTTCACCAATAATTAAAACTTTAAAATTAAAGTTTCTTCAAAAAACTTTTTCTTTCTATTACTTAATAAAAAAAAGATAAACTTATTGATTTGTTACTTATTGATTAGTTACTTAATGTTTTAACTTTGAGACTGCCAACCCAGCGATCCATCCACTTGTCCAACAATGTTGAAAATTAAATCCACCAGTGATCCCATCAACATCCAAAACTTCTCCAGAAAAAAATAACCCTGGACAAATTAAGCTCTCCATACTTTTAAAATTAACCTCATTAATTTTTACGCCTCCGGAAGTAACAAATTCTTCTCCAAATGGACCTTTGCCCGAAATTATATATTTATCTCTCATTAGAGTATTTAT
>MWOR01000037.1 GCA_002025865.1 Prochlorococcus sp. HOT208_60m_813I02
GGGAGCAAAATGGGGAGTTAGCTCATAAAGATCTCTCCGAGCTGATTGAAAGATTAAAAAATGTAGAAAGTGAACATACCTCATCTGAGCTGTCTAGATTAGGCACAAAATCCAACATAAAAGATTAAATTTATTACTTAGATCTTGTTTTTACAAAAATTTGTACCAAATTAAAAATACTGAATAAAAAAATAAATGCCGAAAAGATTTCCAGAGTGGGTAAACACAGAAGTCGTGATAAAAGCAATCAAAATGAGAGAAGAAGGAATGCTATCTAAACAACTAAATTTATGGATTGAAAACCTATTAGAAATAGAAAAAAAGTGATTATTTAGGAAATACTTTTAATAATTCTGAGAGCCGCCATTGCTGCTCCGTAACCATTATCTATATTCATAACTGCAATACCCGGAGAACAGCTTGACAACATACTATTTAAAGCAGTTTCCCCATCCTTGCTAACGCCGTATCCTACTGAGACAGGTACTGCAATGATCGGTTGAGCCAACAATCCTCCCACAACTGTTGCCAAAGCTCCTTCCATTCCAGCACAAACTATTAATACATCATATTTATTAATTTCTTCTAACTGACTCATCAATCGATGAAGTCCCGCTACACCAACATCTATAAAAGATTGACAATTCACTCCATAAATTTCGAGAGCTAATTGTGCTTCAAGTGTTACAGCCAAATCGCTTGAGCCGCCTGAAATTATAGCAACTTTTTTATTTGTAATTATTTTATTAAAATTTTTCCCAATTGTTAGGCAATTTGCTTCTTCATAGAATCTTGCATCATCATACAAATCTAAAATATGATTAGCCTTCTCACTATTAATCCTAGTAATGAAAACAACCTCATTTTTACTTAATACATTTCCACATAATCTTTCTAATTGATCGATACTCTTATCTTGCCCCCAAATAGCCTCAATGAGTCCAAGCCTATCTCTTCTTTGAAAATCAAACTTGATATCAAAATTCATCTTTGTTTATCTAATTCTCCCTCATAAATCAATTCAAAAGGATTATCTTCTACATTTAGAGCAGCCTTAACATTATCTTCAAATTTTTGTTGAACTACATTTACTTCTGAAATTGGTATGCTTTTCCATAATTTCTTACTTTTCCAATTTACCAATATTAAAGCTTCTTCTTTTTCTTTATCCCAAAATAATTGTCGCCCCAAAAAACCATCTTGAGAAGATAACCATGGCTCCCATATTTCTTTTTCAGCATTTAACCAAGCTGCTTTTACATCAGCAGTTACTTTAAGTCTTAATTCCTCTATGACCATTTCACTTTGAAAATTATCCATTGTAAGCGCTTTTAAATTGGGAATATCAGATTGAAAAATTAAAACTACTAAGCAAATTAATAATAAACAAAATCTTTGAATTTTTTTTTTCAAATTTAAATTAAATCTCATTTTTCTCAAGAAGAACTACTGAATGGCAACTTATACCCTCTTCTCTCCCTTCTGGACCCAATTTTTCATTCGTGGTTGCTTTAATCCCAATTAAATTTTCATCAATATTTAAAATTTCAGAAATGTTTTTTTTCATTAATTTTATATG
>MWOR01000038.1 GCA_002025865.1 Prochlorococcus sp. HOT208_60m_813I02
AGAATAAATAAAGGTGAAGAAGTGGTCAAATCTCTAATAAATGCTGTTGATAAATCATTTCTTGATTGGATAGCAGCACTTCAATTTGGATTTGTTGAACTTGATTGTGGTTTAATTCACGGGAGCTCAAAAGATGTTGGCGACGATTTAACATTAGATACCCCACCATTAACACTCCTGGATAGACTTACACGTCTTCAAGTAAACAGATTATTTACTGCGAGAAGTACACAACAATTTCATTTGGAATTAACAGAGGGGATTCTTAATTCGGAAGTACACGATTTAACCGGAAATCATAAGAAGGAGCAGAAGGTTCCTCAAAAAGCTGTCATTGGTGTTGGAGCAGGCAAAAATTATACTCTCTATGATGTAGGGACTGATAATACTCAATTCGTAAGGGCTGGATATCAATCAGAAAAGAAAAAAAATGGATTTGGATTACATTTTTAAACACTAGGTCGCAAGCGGGCGATCCTCGGGCGATCAAATGCTTAACTTTGCAACACTTTGCTGCATATAAGACAATTCTTGAGACTCATTTTGATAACAAATATTTCAAACTAAAGTCATAGCCTCACTTCGTTCTCATGGGTACTGTCGCAATTTGCTGATCGAGTGCTTTGGGAGCACTAGGTCGCATGTTCGAATCCTGTCACCCCGACTCTAAAAATCCAATTCATAGAGTGGTTTCCCAGCCTGTCTTTTTTATTGGGTAATTGTCTCATAGTGAGAAAGGGTAGCTCTAGGGGTAGCTATCATCTTCGAAGACCCCTTAAATGGGGTTTATTTATTGCAGCTAATAGAGGGAGTAGTAATCCGTTTCATTTAGAAGGTAATATTTTCTTCTTCAAGTTTTTTCTTAAGTTCCACAGGCATATAAGCAATATCTTTTTTAATTGCATCAATGGCATTTTTATACTTTTCAGGTTCAGCTAAAAGCATTTTGATCAAATTGTATTGACTTTCTAGTTCTTGTGAAGAAAATTTTCCCATAAAAAAAGAGGGTTTTTATCCCTCTATGTTAAATTGATTGTCAATATTACTTAGTTAAAGTCTGCTATAGCCTAATTTTGACTGAAAAACTTTAAATGGCACTCCGGTTCCTTTCATAACTTCAAGACACTTATCTCCAACTGTTCCATATACTTCAACAGTAAAATCATCCGCAAGTTTTGGATGTTCTTGTAAATATTCACCTACTGCTGGATTAGCCAAGTGAGCGATGAAAGCTTCATCATTTTTATAAGCCTCAGACCATACAAAGACGAGAGGATTTTCTGGATCCTGATCAAAAGTATGATGCAACATTCCTGGCTCAACAGCCTCAACAGCTTTATCTGTTTTATCAGCAAGTTCTAGGTATTCAGAAACTTTATCTTCTTTTACTGTGATTTTTGCTAGAAGAATAAAAGGTGTATTTGCTCCAAAATTTGTCATGAATAAAAAGTAGTTATAATTATTTTATTTATTTTTTAATAAAAAAGAAGGATAAATACTTTTATTTAAGATCTACTAGCATTAAATTTAAACCCTATTGCTACTTTGCATAGATTCGTTTTCATGTATATAGAAGAATTTATTAAATGCTTAAGTTAATTGTTTATCTAGTCCTTGGCTTTTACTCAACTTATATGGAAGTGGTTCAATTAGTATCAAAAATTAGAAATTTTCAAATTATCCCTGTATCAAATCAACTACCTGCCTAAAACAAGAAACCCTTCCAGAAATTCCAACTACTGAAAGGGTTATTAGACTCGCAAACTATATTGAATCAATCTATGTCTTGCAGCAAACGTAGAGTGTGCTGACGAGGTTTGACCTCAATTAATTTAAAGCAAAAAACTTTAAACTCCCGCTACTTTTTGTTCCTCTAGTCGTTTTTTTAGAATTGAATAATTTTGTGTAGCCCATTTTCGAGAAATATCTAATTCAAGATCTAACTTCTCTCTAAGTAATTTGCCAATTTTAAATACTTCTACAAAACCTAGATAAATTATTACCAGTACCTTAATTATGTTTATTGCAAAAGTAATTACCTTTTCAATTCTTTGATCTTGCATTTGAACTTATTTAAGCCCACTAAAATTAACAGAGGTAAGAAATTATGCAAATGCTATTAGTCATAATGGGGTAGCTGTAGGGGTAGCTAGAGTCTATAAATACCTTATATGATCTTCGAAAATGTCCCTGTATCGAGTCTCAAGCACCTTCCACCCTCCACAAATAGTTGAGACTATAACTAGGGTATTAAGGAAATGGCCTTTGATAGATCGAGTCCTTTGAGAGCACTAGGTTTTTAAGCTATAGCTGATTTCTTGCTGGGTTCTGCGTGATTTGTCTTGTCAAATAAAGCAATATTTGACCGCAATTTGACCGCAAAATATTATTTGAGAAAAATTTAAATAGCATTTTATACAAAATATTGATCTATTTAAATCAATAAAAATTTGAGAGATAGAATATAGTTTTGGGTAATTACGAGCAAAAATTTTGGAATCATTTGATTACTTCGAATATCTAAATTCAATATCATTTCACCCACCTGTAATGATAATAACTACATTAGTATTTTTTTATATAAGAAGAAAATTTTTATTAGCTGGCAAAAAACATTAGCAATTTATTTAATATTTATATTTTTGAATGAGTCAAAAATTAAATAAACAAAGCAAGTAATAAAAACAATTACATATAAAGATTCCATTTAACTTACCGTTGTTATTGAACTACTTAATCCATAAGTGAGAAAAATAAAACTTGCAAAAGTAACTCCAATCATTACTGTTGTGTAGAGTTTATTTAGTTTGAAATTATTACTTGCTGATGAAAAGTCTGCAATAACCAAATTTTTCATTGAATATTTGTCTCTATTTTTGAAATTATTGCTGTTAACCAAACTGCCTAAAATTGGATCTGTTGAAACTTTTATTTCTTGATTGATAACAGTATTTAAACCTTTATCTTCATTGAAGAATCTTGGAAACATATATGCATGCCATAAAGCTATTATTGCCACCCAAAAAACTACACTAACTCCTGCAAAACCAAAAAGTAAGAATCTAAAGGTTTCCATATTTGTTTTTTAATTAACTAAAATCTACATCAAAAAAAATATCTAAATATCGCAATCCAAAAAAATATACTTTAAATAAATCAATTAATCATTTCATGATGTTACTAATGATTAGAGACAATGTTATTAGGAGTTTTTCTTTAAATATAAGTTAATGATCGAATCATTTATTTAACTAAAAAAGACAAAATAATAATCAGATTTATTATTACTTTTCAGAAATGGATTTTAGGATTTTAATTGTTATTACTCCAATAATATTCTCATGGATATTCACAGTCTTTTGGTTAGGTAGGTGGGATGTATTTAGATTAACACCACTAGGATTACCAAAGAAGGGAGTAGCTCCTTTTAAAAATTATCAAGTATGGGAAGATTCAGCATTAATTCCTGATACTGGTAGACCAGCAGAAGGTTATCCAGTATTTACTGTAAGAACCGCAGCAGTCAATGCACTAGGGATTCCAACCGTTTTCTTCCTTGGAGCAATATTGGCAATGCAGTTTAAAACTTATTAATAGGAAATTTTATGGACATTAGATTTTTAATTGTTGGAGCACCATTTTTAATCGCATTTTTTTATACCTTATTTTGGCTAAAAAAATGGGGTGCTTTTAATTCTACGAATAATAATTTGCCAAAAAATATTTCTCTTAAAAATGCATCAATAGAACAAAGTTATATTTTAGAGAATATCTTTTTAACAAAAAATTAATCAAATTTACTTACTCTTTTAATTAAAACATTCTCATGATTCCACTAGAACAGTATCTGTTTTTTGCAGTTTCTCTTTATGCATTTTTTTATCTTTCAATGACTATAGTAAGTGCATTAATTAGCTTTTCCTAAGCAATAATCACATAAAATATTAAACACTTATTTGTATAAAATTAATCTTCCTGTATTTTAAAACTCATTATATAAATATATAAGTAGATATTAGGGCAATCTACTAACCGCTAGCTTTGATAAAGCGGTTCGTAATGAGAACCTCCCTTTGACCTCATTTTCTTTTTCGCAATCTTAGAAAATGAGGTTTAAATATTTTTATATAGTCATTAATATTCCAATTAAATTCTTAATTAAAACTCTAAATTATTAAATATTATTCCTTCTTATGTATATTATTTACTTTTTAAAAAAGAGTTTTTTATTTATAAAGAATATGTAGATATTTGGCAAATCTACAACGGTATAGTTTCCGTCTTTATGAACCTAGCCAACGAAAATATTCCTAGCTACGTTTTAGTTATTTTAGTAGTTAGGAATATTTTTATTTATTCCACCTTTTAAAGTAATTTTTTCTGAAAATCAAATGATCAATAAATCAAGTAATGAATCTACATTAGAAAAAATTTATAAGAATTTGGAATCTGGAATGCCAGAGAATAAATCTATCAAAGAGTATGCTCTGCCTAATGCGAGACAGTGGCTTGGCGGAAGATTCGTTGCTATATGGGTTTTACCTATTTATTTTTTAAGAAAAATTGCAAAGTTTTCTGCTTCTTCAGCCTTTGTTAAGCCATATTCTCCTTCTGTAAATGGGCCATCTTACAAGCAACCAGAAACCCTATTTACTTCTTTACGAGTTGTTTTCAGGGGCGAAGATCATTTAAGATTTTTTGATCATAGATTTATTGGTATTTGGGTATTTCCCATTGCTTTGACTGGAATTGTTTTTGAAATCCTACTAATAGCGCCTACTAATAACACTTCACCTTTCAATTAAGCCTCTTTGACCGCAATTTGACCGCAACCATTGCATTCATAATATGGATATTAAAAAAGACAGGCTGAGGAGCCTGTCTTTTTTATTGCTTACTGTCTCAAACTGAGAAAGGGGAGCTGTAGG
>MWOR01000039.1 GCA_002025865.1 Prochlorococcus sp. HOT208_60m_813I02
TATGCATAACTTTGACCAAAAAAAGCTTGGAAAAGGTTTAGGTGAATTGCACTTGAAATCAGCTGAATCTAACCCCAAAATGTTTGGGTTTCCAGTTGAGGGTTTTATCGGAACAACAGATCAGAAAAAAGGCTTGGAAGATAATTGGATAGATTGTTTTTTAAACTTAAGGATAATACCTCAATTATTAAGTCTTAAATCGAGAATTTTAGATAAAGAAACTATAAATAAAGTTAAAGAAAAAATTAAAACAGAATTGCTGAATCACAAACCAATAAATGCTCTAGTTCATGGTGATTTATGGTCAGGAAATGCAGGAATAGACAAAAATGGAAAGGGGGTTATATTTGACCCTGCATCTTGGTGGGCAGATAATGAAGTAGATATAGCTATGACAAAACTATTTGGAGGTTTTAAAAAAGAATTTTATGAAGAATACCATAGAATTTTTCCTATAAAAAACGGATTTGAAAAAAGAATTATTATTTATAATTTTTATCACATATTGAATCACGCCAATATGTTTGGAGGAGGGTACTTAAACCAAGTTGAAGATTACGTAAAAGCAATTCTTAATATGTAATCTTTAACTACCCTAAATATGTCTTCTTAAGATTTTGTACCTTATCTAGAACAGCTTCACGATTTTCACTAGTACGAAGATTTTGCCAGCTCCATTGACCGACAACAATGACCCCTAGCAGTTCTAGTAAACCAGGAAGAATTGGGAAAAAGTTTATCGTATCAATGACAACTTTAATTATTATCTGAGCTATTACGACAACAGCAATAATGCCTGCCGCCTTGCCGTACTTGCCCATTTGAGTCCAATCAACATTACCAAGGGTTTCGTTGACTTTTCCCATAACATCAGAGTACTTCTCTGAAAAACTTTTGGTTTCTGAGCTTGTATCGGAGCCGGAGTCTTGGTTTGACTCTGGAGTGTTATCACTCATGAATTCAGTAAACTTAATATATGAACCAGACAGTATCGGAAAAAACGTCTATTGACTACCTTTTTGTTGTGCAAAATTCCGAACCGAAACATTTTGTATTTTTTTAGAGGCGTTGGTATATATGCTTTCTGAAGATATTTAAACTTTAAATTGATTTATAAAAACTTCACATTATGGTCTAGTTCTAACAAAAACATTTATAAATCAGAGTAATAAGAAAAATTTAAAAGTCTAAAATTTTTATTTTAATTATTATATTTTCATAGTTTATCTCGCAAAAATTAAAGGATTTCAATGTCCAAAGATATAAATTTTAATTTCTTAAACTCTGATGAAGAAGAAAGATATCAAAAACATTTGACCCTCAAAGAGATAGGTTATGAGGGCCAACTAAATCTTAAAAACAGCTCAGTATTATGCATTGGAGCAGGTGGGCTTGGTTCTTCCGTTTTGCTTTATCTAGCTGCAGCAGGAATTGGGAGAATTGGAATAGTTGATAACGATCAGGTTGAAAAGTCTAATCTCCAGAGACAGATAATTCATGAAACAAATACTATTGGCAATCTTAAAATTGATTCTGCTCGGGAAAGAATTAAAAAATTCAATCCTAATTGTGAAATATTAACCTTTTCAGAGAGAATTAATCCTAAAAATGCTCTTGAATTTATAAAGGAGTTTGATGTTATATGTGATTGCTCGGATAACTTTGGCACAAGATATTTAATAAACGATTCATGCCTGATATTAAATAAACCCCTAGTCTTTGGAAGTGTACAAGGCTTTGAAGGGCAAGTGAGTGTTTTCAATTTATATAAAAATAGTCCTAATTTAAGAGACTTACTTCCAGAAT
>MWOR01000004.1 GCA_002025865.1 Prochlorococcus sp. HOT208_60m_813I02
CTCCTCTACTTAAGGTATTTATTATTCCAGCCTCCATTGCTGCAGTCCCACTACCAGTGATTGTTAGAACATCATTTTTAGTTTGATGAAGCCACTGTAAATTTTTAGTTGTACTCTCTACTAGATCTTGAAATTCTTTGCTGCGATGGCCTATTGGATGCTTACTTAATGCTTGTAAAACTTTTTCTGGAACTGGAGTAGGTCCAGGAATCATCAATGATAATTTTTGTTGTATGGCCACTTTTTATTAAATAGGTCATTCTTAGATTAGTTCTCATTATATATTTTTCAATTACTTGATTTGAAAAAAGGATTTTCTTTACCTTTGTGGGTTGCTGGAGCCGCCAGGGCAGCATTAAAAAAACTTGTAGGATTGCCATTTAGGAATTATGAAATATTAAAAATTCCTAATGAAAAAAAAGAGATCGGAAGAG
>MWOR01000040.1 GCA_002025865.1 Prochlorococcus sp. HOT208_60m_813I02
ATATCAGCCCATCTATTAGCTATCTCTCTTCCCCAAGAACCATTAGCATCTATTCTTAACTTAATATTATTATCAATTTGGCTTAAAATTTCTTCTAAAATTGCTTCTTCATAATGGTTATTTTTTAATGCTACTTTCCATTTTATAGTTACTAATTTTCCAATATTAGATTGTCTTTTTTTAATTTCATTTAGATCTGAAATTACATCTTCAGGATTTAAAAGTATGGCAGTTTTATCAATTTCATCAAAGTCATCGTTTCCTTTAAAAATTATTTTTCCATTTATCTCAGCTAATGCTGAATTTATTGCAGATTGAATGCAAGGGTGAAAAATATTTATTTGATCAGATAAATTCAATACCTCTACATACTCAGGTATCATGTCTAGTTGTTTTGCACATTTTTTTAAGTCTTCTTTATGAAGCGGTGAAACTTCTCCAAACCCAATTTTTTTATCATTATTTATTAATTTAATTATCCAACCCGACTTTGTAAGGTAAGTGGTTTTAGAATTTTCAACTTTTGTTGATAACTTAAAGCTATAAGATTTTTTTTTAAATATTAAGTTCATTTATTAAGAAAGTAATTAAATATTAATCCTGTGATTAAGCCAATTCCATTAAGAGTTTGAAATTTTATTGCCACAAATTTGCAATTTTTTATTGTAGAAGGATTTTTGTATGAAGACTTTAATAAATTTATAAGTCTTATTGCTTGAGGAAAACTAACCAAATAAAGAATACAAAACACTGGAATGAATCCAGTAAGTATAGTGAAAAGTTGAAAAATATATATTGTAAAAATTATCCAAGGCACAAATTGAGAACCTTTTTTTGCTCCTAAGCGAACTAAAGGTGAATTTTTCCCATGCTTTTTATCTTCAGAAATTTGATGAAAATGAGAACAAAATAATACAAGAGTCGTTGCCAAGGAAGGTCCTGAACCAAGTAATAAAGCAACTTTCCAGGGAATATCTTCGAAGTAAATATTAGATGGATTTAACGCAATTAAGACTGCAGAGTAAGCAAAAGGTCCAAATGCAAGCCAGCATAATGGTTCTCCTAAGCCTTGATAGCCAAATCTAAAAGGAGGTCCTTGATATAAATATCCTAAGAAGCAGCAAGCTGCCACTAAAATCAAAATATTTATACTTGTGGATACTGAAATAATTGAAATTATTAATAAACCAATAATTAAAGATGTATATGCAATAAATGAAATTATTTTTTTATTTTTTACAAGATTTACAATTGAATGGAATTTAAATTCATCGATCCCTGTTTCTGCGTCGAATAAATCATTAGTTAGGTTTTCCCAAAGTAACATAAAAATTGCAGCTAAAGTAAATGCAATCAAATTATAAATTTTTACCTTTTCATATTGATTGAGAATATAAGCTCCTGTTATTAAAACCGGAAGTATGGCAACAGAATAAAGAGGCCATTTTATCGCTTGTTTCCATAATTTTTTTTTATCATCGTCCATTTTTATTTAACTCACAAAATTCGATAATTATTAAATGTAGTTTATAAATTGAGTTACATTTTTTACTTTATTGCATGATTTTTAGTTATTTTCAATAAGTAATGAAAAATGATTTAAACTTAACAGATTTTTTAAAAGATGTATTTTCCACTTTTGATAAGAAAGTGGAAAATTCTGGATTAGTAAGTATTTGTGTTGAGATTCCTTCTATTGATTTATTGCAAGTTTATGAATTGTTAATAAATAAATATCAGTTTTCTTCATTTTGGGAGGAATCTAATGGTATTTCATATATAGCTTTCGACAAGTGTAAATATGTTACTTTGGATGGTCCAAAAAGATTTGAGTTAGCAAAAGAGTTTAATTCTGAGAATTTTAAACATTTAATTAACTTAACTAATGAATCACATAATTCTGCACTTACAAAAATAATTTATTTATTTTCTTTCTCTGAAAACTTGAATAATAAGAATTTATCTTCTGATGTCCCTAGTTTGGAAGCTATCTTACCAAAAATATTAATTATTAAAAATAATAAGAATTGCTGGTTAAGAATCAATGGTCATGTTGAAGGTAAATCATCATTAAGAACATTAATTGAAGAAATATGGACAATTAGAAATCAAGTTATTAATTCTGGCTCAGAATTAATAAAATCAT
>MWOR01000041.1 GCA_002025865.1 Prochlorococcus sp. HOT208_60m_813I02
TCGCATGCCTTAATAAATAATGAAGTTGAAATATTAATAAGAGGCAAAAAATTCAACGGGGTTATAACAAAAAGAGCGTTTTATAAAAAGAATTATTAACTAAATTTACCCTTAAAGAANTATTATAAGTTATTGATAAATAACCCATACTTAGATGAGAAACAAAATTTGTGAAGAACTCAATAATAAAGATATTGGTAAATTAGTTAATTTATGCGGATGGGTAGATAGAAGAAGAGATCATGGTGGTGTAATTTTTATTGATTTAAGAGACCATAGTGGATTCCTACAAATAACAATTAACCCCGATGATGGTGCAGATCTATTTAAACAGGCAGAAACTCTAAGAAATGAAACAGTAATAATGGTCAGCGGAATTATTAATGAAAGGCCAAAAGATTCCATAAATACAAATTTAAGTACTGGAGAGTTAGAGCTTAAGGTTAAAGATTTGCAAATTCTCAACCAAATTAAAAACAACTTACCTTTTCCAGTATCTATACATGATTATGAAAATACAAAAGAGGAACTCAGATTAAAATATAGATACCTTGATTTAAGAAGGGGAAAATTACTAGAAAATTTAAAAACAAGACATAAGATTATTAAAGTTGCTAGAGAATTTCTTGATAATTTTGGATTTACAGAAGTAGAGACCCCATTACTTACAAAGTCAACTCCTGAAGGGGCACGCGATTTTCTTGTTCCTGCACGTCTTTCAAATGGAGAATTTTTTGCTTTACCTCAATCCCCACAACTCTTTAAACAACTTTTAATGGTTGGGGGCTTAGATAAGTATTATCAAATCGCAAAATGTTTCCGTGATGAAGACTTAAGGGCAGATAGACAGCCAGAGTTTACTCAATTAGATATTGAGATGAGCTTTATTAGTGAAGAAGAAATAATTTCTTTTAATGAAAGTCTCATAAAAAAAATATGGAAAGAAGTTTTAAATATTAATTTTAATAATGCTTTTCCAAGAATGACATGGCAGGCAGCAATGGATAATTACGGTACTGATAGACCAGATACTAGATATCAAATGTTATTGAAAGATTTAGGAGGAGTATTAGGTAATATTGGATTTAATATTTTCACCAAGGCAATTAAGTCTGGAGGGTATATAAAATCCATAACAGT
>MWOR01000042.1 GCA_002025865.1 Prochlorococcus sp. HOT208_60m_813I02
CAAGAATAATTGGATTAGGAGCTGTTAAGTATGCAGATTTAAGCCAAAATAGGATTACAAATTATCAATTTAGTTTTGATAAAATGCTTTCCCTAAATGGTAATACCGCTCCATATTTGTTATATACACTTGTAAGAATTGCAGGAATTAAAAGAAAAAATGATTTTGTTTATGACTCTAAAGATTTTCAATATGCAAAATATGAACATAAATCTGAGTGGAAACTTATCAGAAAATTACTTAAGTTCGATGAAGTCATAATATCTATTGAAAAAGACTTAATGCCAAATAGATTATGCAATTATCTGTTTGAGCTATGTCAGACTTTTAATAGATTCTATGATCAAGTTCCAATACTAAAAGAAGAAAAATATTTAAAAATTTCTAGACTGAATTTATGTGATCTAACTTCAAAAACACTAAAATTAAGCTTAGAGCTTCTAGGAATTGAAACTTTAGAAAGAATGTAATGAATGATTTTGATCAATTAAATAATCTTTTCCCAAGACCAAGAGAAGAAATAATAAATATGCAGTCTTACTCTGCACCTTTAGAAAATAGAAGAAATTTACTCCGACTAGACTTTAACGAAAATACTCTAGGTCCAAGTCCTAATGTTTTCGAGGCATTACAAGCTATAAAATTAAATGAGATTTCAATTTATCCAGAATATAATTTACTAAAAAATTTTTTATGTGATAAATATCTTGATTCAAGAAAATTTGATAATGATGAAATAGGAATTTTCAATGGAGCAGACGCGGCAATAAGTGCAATCTTCAATTGCTTTGGAGAAAAAGATCAAATATTTCTAACCACGAATCCAACTTTTGGTTACTATTCTCCTTGTTCAGAAATGCGAGGAATGAAGAAAATAACTTGTTCTTACATTGGAGAAAATTTTCTATTTCCCATCGAAGAATTTAGTGAGAAAATTATCAAGTATAATCCAAAGTTAATATTTATTTGTAATCCAAATAATCCGACAGGAACAGTTTTAAGTGCTCAAGAGATAATTAACTTAGCAAATATCAGAAACGATTCATTGATAATTGTTGATGAACTATATGAAAAATTTAATGGAGATAGTCTTCTTGAATCGATAGACTTTGAAAAGAATAACAATATACTAATAATCCAATCTCTCTCAAAAACAGCTGGTTTAGCTGGTTTAAGAATAGGTTTTACTTTTGGCAATAAAAATTTAATTAATTACGTTAATAAAGTTACAGGTCCATATGATGTAAATAGCTTTGCTATAACAGCAGCATTAGCAGCACTTAAAGACAAATCATATATTGATAATTATGTTTTAGAAGTAAAAAAAGCAAGGGAGTGGATTTTAAATAAATATAAATCAACAAAAATCAGAACTCATTTTAGTGGTGGTAATTATTTCTTAATTTGGCCAAAAAAAGATCCTAAAATTTTAATACAACAGATGAGAGAAAAAGGTATTCTTATCAGAAGTATGGAAAACAAAAAAGATATTGGTAAGTCCATAAGGGTTAGTATTGGAACTAAAGAACAAATGATTTTTTTCTGGGACAATTACAAGGTCTTGGATTTAATAAATTAATTATCAAAAATATAAATTGTATTTTGATCGATTCTTTTAGGTTTTATTTGAAAATCTTTTCCAAGATATTTTACTTTAAAATTTTTCATATTTTCGATAAACAAATCAGCATTTGAGAAATCACATTCTTTGTTAATTTTTTTGCCACGAGCAAAGTGAACAGGAATAACTACATTAGGTTTTAGAAGATTAACTATCCTTGAAGCCTCTTGTCCATCATAAGATTTTATTCCTCCTCCAATTGAAATAAATAAGATATCTGGGCGAGACAAAATAATTTGACTATTGATATCAATATCACCAGCAGCGCCTCCCATATGAACAATTTTAAGATCATTCTGCTCCCAACTCCAAACAGTTGCCATGCCAAATCTTCTTCCATCAACTCTATCATGTGGTACGGAAATTCCATTTAATAAAATATCCTCAAATTGATAGATTCCTGGTTCTACAAACATTAATTGATTATTAGGGTTATATCCTTCATCTGGAAGCCTAGAACTAGCCAAAATAAAATCAGCGTTTACTTCTTTTGGCTCTTTTAAATTGCTTGCACAACCTATTGCTTTAAAGGGATTTATAAGAATCGATTTTTCAGAACTATTAATTAAGAAACTACTATGTCCCAGACTTTTTATTACTAAATTCCTTGCCAATAATGAGGTAGGTAAAAAAGAGCTAAATAATATAAAAAAGAAAATGTTTTTAATTTTAGAAATCATATTATTAATTTTTTTGTATTTTACTTTTGTTCAGCCATTTTTAGAAAATTACTAATTAATTTATGACCAAATTGTGTTAATACACTTTCAGGATGAAACTGTACTCCATGTAAATGCTTATATTCTTTATGAGAAATAGCCATAATAGTTGAGTCTTCTAAAGTCGCAGTTATCTCGAAACAAGTTGGTAATGAACTTGAATCAACTATAAGACTATGATATCTAGTCGCCACAAATGGAGTATCGATATCTTTAAACAAACCTTTTTGATTATGAAATATTTTGGATGTCTTACCATGCATAAGCTCTTTCCCAACTATAACCTTACCTCCAAAAGCTTGGGCCAAAGCTTGATGCCCTAAACAAACTCCTAAAGTCGGAATATTTTTAGATAATTTTTTTAGTATTGGCAGACAAATTCCAGATTGATCTGGATTACCAGGACCTGGAGATAATAGTATGCCACTAGGATTTAGTTTGATAATTTCATCCAAAGTAATTTCATCATTTCTTTTCACTATTAATTCTTTAGTTATTTCATGCTCAATAGAAAGTTCTCCTAAATATTGAACAAGGTTATATGTAAAACTATCGTAATTATCAATAACAAGAAACATATTTATATAGATTAAAATAACAACTTAATTTGAGGAACAAAAATATATACAGCAATAATAACAGAATTAATGGAAGCTAATAACACTGCTCCTGCAGAAGTATCTTTTGAGATTTTAGCCAAACTACTAAATTCTTTTTTTACTACTAAATCAACTATTGATTCAATAGATGTGTTTAATATTTCTAATATTAAAACGGACATAATTGTGGCAATCAAAATTACATAATTACTTTGACTGATTTTCAGTAAAAAGCCAAACATCAAACTAGTAAATGCAAAAATTAATTGAATTTTAAAATTTCTTGAAGTTTTTAATACGTACCTAATGCCACTAAAAGCATACTTAAAACTATTTAATACATTACTAGAAGTTTTATATGATTCTATTCTATTTTTTAGATAGTTTATTTTTTTGTCCATAGATTTTTAATTTAATTTTTTAATTAAATATTCCTGAAAATTTAACATATTTTCTAAATCAAGATCATTATTATGTTCCCATCCCAAAAGATGCAAAAATCCATGACTAGCCAACCAGAGCATTTCTTTATAGATTGAATGTTTATATTCATGAGATTGCTCAAGTGCTATCTCTAATGATATAAATATATCTCCTAACTCTATATGATCTAAATTATTTAAAGAGTCATCAGAAATGATTGGAAAAGATAGAACATCAGTTGGTCCATTTTTTTGCATCCACTTCTGGTTCATAAAAGCAATTTCTTGATTAGATATTATCTGTAAGCCTAATGAAAAAGATTTTTTTTCAAAAATAAAATTTGGCAATTTATAATCGTCTTTTTTTAATATTATTTTTATCCAAGATAAAAAAACTTTCTCCCAAAAAATAGATTCAAAAATAAGCTTATTTTTAGAATCTTTTATATTATTTGAAAATTGAGAAAATTCATTACATTTAAAAACCAAATCTAAATTTATTTCAGAAATAATTTTTTCTTTCATACATTCTTATATAGGAATATTAGGCTTACCTATTGTGGCTACAAGTATTAATATCCCAATTAAAACTAGAAAGGTTATTGAAAAATGAGAAATACTTTTTGAACCCTTCCTTACCATATTTCTCATAGCAAGCTTTATAAAGCTTGGAGGAGCAACTTTTTTTTCTATATTTTCGTTTTTATTTTTCATTAGTTATTCAATAGATTCGTTAGAAGAAATATTCATGCGTAATAATTGATGAATAAATGGTTCAAGTCCACCATCTAAAACACTATCTAAGTCGTTAGTCTCCTGCATAGTCCTGAGATCTTTTACCATTTGATAGGGATGGAAAACATAATTTCTTATTTGATTGCCCCATGCAGCTTCCACAATATCACCTTTAATATCAGCTACTTCAGCAGCTCGTTGTTCTTTAGCAATCACTAGAAGTTTAGACTTAAGAAGTAACATGGCTTTTTCTTTATTTTGTAATTGAGATCTTTCTTGTGTACATCTTACTGAAATCCCTGAAGGCAAATGAACAATTCTTACCGCTGTTTCTACTTTATTAACATTTTGTCCTCCAGCCCCACCCGATCTACTTGTAGTAATTTCCAAATCTTTTTCAGGTATATCAAGTGAAATATTTTCATCTAATTTTGGCATGACCTCCACCCCAGCAAAGCTGGTTTGTCTTTTACCATTAGCATTAAAAGGAGAAATTCTTACTAATCTATGAGTTCCTTTTTCATGTTGCAGATAGCCATATGCATATTTTCCATCAATTTCAAAAGTTACACTTTTGATACCTGCTTCTTCTCCTTGAGATAATTCATTGATAATTAAACTCATTTGATTATTATCGGCCCATCTTGAATACATTCTCAATAAGATCTCTACCCAATCCTGAGCATCTGTTCCACCAGCACCCGCGTTAATAGAAACTACTGCTCCTTCCTTATCGTATTCACCACATAACAATCTTTCAAATTCCCATTTATCTAAATTCTCTCTTAATTTCTTTAAGCCCTGCTTGGATTCCAAAATCATTTCCTCTTCTGGTTCTAAAGAATAAAGCTCAAGAGAGGCATTAGCATCAGAAATAAAAGTTTTCCATTTATCTAACAATTCAAGTTGTGCCTTAACATCATCAAGGATTAACATTTGTTTTTTCGCTTCTTCTTGATTCTCCCAAAATTCAGGCTGAGCAGAAATTTGCTCTAACTCTCTCCTTTTCGCTTGTAATCTTGGAACGTCAAAGACAATCCTGAGCATTACCCAGGCGCTCTGTTAGTTCCGAAAGATCTTTTTTGAAATCTGTAATATCTATCAAAATAGAATTTAATCGTTATTTATAATCTAACAAGCACTTTTGTTTAATAGTATAAACTAAGTATTATTTTAAAAAAATGTGCAAAGTTGAAATTTATACTTGGCAATATTGCCCATTCTGTATTCGAGCAAAATCACTGCTAAAGCAAAAAAGTATAAATTTTACAGAATATAAAATAGATGGCGACGAAGATGCTAGAGCATTGATGATTGAAAGAGCTGATGGAAGAAGAACATTACCACAAATATTTATAGATAATGAAGGTATCGGAGGCTGCGATGATCTCTACACATTAGAAAATGAAAATAAATTAGACGCATTATTAAACTAGATCTTATGAAATTTCTATTCGTGATAGATCCAATAAAAAATATAAATCCCTTAAAAGATTCAACTGCTGCTTTAATGCAAGCATCATCAAAAAAAAATATTGAAATCTGGAGTTGTACTCCTCAGGACCTTGAAGCTAGAGGTGATGAAGTATGGGCATCTTCCTTAAAAGTTGAAGTAAATCCTTGGATTTCTTTTAAAGATAATGATTGCATACCTCTCGCCGATTTTAATTGCATTTGGATGAGAAAAGATCCTCCTGTAAATGAGGCTTATTTATATGCAACCCATCTTTTAGAAGTTGCCGAAAGAAAAGGAGTAAAAGTAATCAACAAACCCTCATCGTTAAGAGCATGGAATGAAAAGCTAGGTGCTTTGAGATACAGCCACTTAATGGCACCTACAATAGTTGCGAGTAAGGTAAAAGATCTTATTAATTTTGCGAATATAAATAATGAAGTAGTCATAAAACCTCTTGGAGGAAAAGGTGGTCAAGGTGTTATAAGGATAAATAAAAATTCTCCAGGTATTAAATCAATCATTGAATTAATCACTTCTCAAGAAGAATTACCCGTTATGATGCAAAAATTTATTCCTGAAGTCACAGAAGGTGATAAAAGAATAATTATCGTAAACGGTGAAGCAATTGGATCAATAAATAGGATTCCTCAAGGAGGCGATTTTAGGAGTAATTTAGCAATGGGAGGAAAGGCTGAACCAACATTATTAACAGAAAAAGAAAAAAGTATCTGCTCAGAATTATCTCAACACTTCAAAGATGAGGGTTTATTTTTTGTAGGTATTGATGTAATAAATGGAATGCTTAGCGAGATTAATGTAACCAGTCCAACAGGTTTAAGAGAAATAGAAAATTTATCCAATAAGAATGTTTCAGAGGAAGTTATTGAAAAATTAATGGAAATTATCTAGGATTTTTGGCGAAAAATATTTGTTTTACTATAGATTCAAATTTTAATTTAATCTCATCTATTTCTTTCTCTAAAACGGAGCCTGAAACTATACCTGAACCGGCAGTAAATTCAATATTTTCTTCAATATACCTTGCTCCTCTTATTGCTAAAAGAAATGAAGCATTTCCTGATGAATCAACCCAACCCATTGGAGAAGCATAATTTCCTCTAGGAAAAGACTCAAGAGTGTTTATCCAATCCAATGCTGCATTTTTTGGGTAACCACAAACAGCCGGAGATGGATGTAAGTTTTTAAGCAACTCAAAAGGACATATATTGTCAACTTTAGAGAAAATTAGAGTTTGCAAATGAGAAATATCTCCAAATGAATTTACCTTAATATCACTTTTTTTAAAGTTTTTTATTTTTGAAACTTCTAAACATTTAATCAAATACTTTGTTACGTAATTATGTTCCTTTAAGTCTTTAGTACTTTTTAGGAGTGTCTTAAAATCCGAATTAGAAGAGATAGTTCCAGCAAGAGCCTCCAAAGTTAAATTAGGTTTAGTAAAAGAAAATAATTTTTCTGGAGATGCTCCAAACAAAATATCCTTACTATTTCTTTTCCAAACATATCTGCATGTATTAGGATGATTCTTCTTTAATCTTTTTAAAATTTCTACTAAATCTAATTTATTTTTAAATTTTATTTTAATCCTATTCGCTAAAACTATCTTTTCGAGAATACCTTTTTCTACTAATTGAATTCCTCTATTTACTACTTTTTTCAAACTTGTATTAGAAGTTTCTAAGGAGTGCAATAAATCATCAATAAT
>MWOR01000043.1 GCA_002025865.1 Prochlorococcus sp. HOT208_60m_813I02
AGTTTGCAAATTTTCAGAAAGAGTTTCAATTTCTATAACTAGAGAAGATACTAGTTATGACTTAAATCAATGGTTAAGAAAACAACAAGAATTTGTAAATAAAAAAAAGGAGGTATTTTTTGGAATGTAATTGGCCCTGAAGGGGGGTGGTCCTCTAAAGAAATTGATTTTTTTAATAAAAATAATGTTACCTTTGTTAAACTTTCCGACACTATCTTAAGAACTTCAACGGCTAGTATTAACGCATCATCAATTCTTAATCAGTGGAGAATTGATTTGAAATTAAGGTAATAGACAAATATGGATTTAATTAGAAATCAATTTTTCATAGGTTTTTGCATTAATTTTATTTTGATTTATATATTTTGCATGATTCCTTTGATGACAAAAAGTGGTTGGATAAATGCAGGCATTTTAGGCACAATTTTGTGGGGATGTTTGTCTTGGCAGGGATGGATGTCAGTTGTAATTTATTTATTATTTGGATCTCTCGTTACCAAAATAGGTTTTAAATTTAAAAAAGAACAAGGTATAGCTGAAAAAAGAGGTGGGAGAAGAGGTCCTGAGAATGTATGGGGCTCTGCAGCTACAGGATTATTTCTTGCCATTATGACCAAATTTAATGCTGCCAACTTAGTGATTTTTAAAGTAGGTTTTGCTGCAAGTTTTGCTGCAAAGTTGGCGGATACTTTTGGCAGCGAAATTGGAAAAAGATTTGGTAAAGACACATATTTAATTACTTCACTTAAAAAGGTTAAGAGAGGAACTGAAGGAGGAATAAGTATAGAAGGAACATTGGCTAGTGTTTTGGGATCAATATTTATGGCTTTAATAATGCTTCGTCTATCAATTATTTCTACAAAATATCATTTTATAGTTGTTGTAGTTTCTGGATTCTTGGCAACACTTTCTGAAAGTATTATTGGTGCTAAATTTCAAAACAAATATAAATTAAGTAATGAATTGGTAAATGTTATTCAGACAAGTATTGCTTCTTTTTTTGCTATGTACACTCTTATTTTATATTCATATTTTTTAAATTAAAAATATTTGGAAAGGCCTAGGATTCCTTCCATTTCGTAAGAATCTCCCAGCTCTTCAGTCTTTGGAAAAGCCAGAAATGACCTTCGGAATTTAGATGAATGCCATCATGCGTAATCCAATTTTTACTCCTTTTATTAGAGTACATTTCTCTAAAAGTAGGAAGAAATGGGACATTCTGATTGAGGCATACTTCCTCCATTCTCCTTTCATAAGAGCTACAAAAATCATTTGAGTACCATAGACAGCCTGCAAACGGCATTTTGCTTTCTTCAACAGGTGTCAAACCGATAACAAAGACATTTGTTTGAGAGTTCATTTCATTAATAAGTCTCTCTAATCCATATTCAAATCCATCTAAATCTAATTGATGTCTTCCATTTTTCTGACCAATTGCTGCAGTGTCGTTGAGACCAACATTAAGCAGGATTGCTTTAGGTTTATTTCTTCTGGTTTCTCCTCTAGATGACCATTCTTTTTCCCATCTAGATGAAACTTTTTCTATCCCATCTCCCCTTACTCCAAGTTGATAAATTACTGGCCCATTTTGGTTTTTGCACCAATCTTTTCTAAGCCTCTCACACCATCCTCCACCTTCATTATCGCC
>MWOR01000044.1 GCA_002025865.1 Prochlorococcus sp. HOT208_60m_813I02
TAATTTTAAATTGAAGTTTAGTTTCTATTAATTGTTGACATCTAAGTATAAATACTTTATAAATAGATTGTAGTGAGTACTACAAAATCGTCCGATCTACCATCTGATAGACCGCAGTACGACTCAAGCCATAGGACGGGGACTTGAGCAAATTTAGGAGCTGCATTATGGTAAACATGTATTTCAATGGAAAGTCATTCGTATATTGTAGAAAACAAGAAGAAAAGATAATAAAGCTCACTTATAGAGGATCTATTTACTTGAAATAAGATTTCTAATTTCTTTTTTTAAAAGTTTGGAAATTTGTAAAAGTTTTGAACTCAGTATTTATTAATATGTTATAAGAAAAACTTATTGTGGAGATATTTTTTACCTATTTAAAAATTTATATATTCGTATATTTAGTAACGAGAAATTAATTTTAAAATAACTAATTTGTAATTAGATTTTTAAAAGGTTATGCAGCCTCTTTCTGAAGAACTTTACAAAAAAATAGTTGAGAGTTATAAAAAATGAGTAAGTTACTAATTGCTTTATTAGCGTTAGATATAGGCGTTAGTCTGTCTAAAGTTTTTTATTTTTACCTGAAAATAAATTACTTAGTAAAAAAGAAGCAATTGTTTTCAAAAAAGAAATTGTAACGGGATATTTTTTTGATGTCTTTATTTTATAAAATAAAAAATTAAACCAATAAATGAACTACCTAGAAGCAGTAGCACCAATAAAAGAGATATTAACTTTGCTAATCCCACAAAGATAAATCCGAATTTCCTGTAGATCTTTGCATCCAGTGAATTTTCCAAACATTATTTACTTTTTTAAAAATTGACGTAACTGTTGGTAAGTCATCATTAGGTGTCCCTTTATAAGAAAATTTTGAACCTAGTGTAAAAATGCACATTACTATATTTTCGCTTAAAAATTCGAATCGGTGAATTTTGGTTATTTCTGCCTTTTCTTGAACTATATCACCAGTAATCATTTGTTCGAACCCTTTGCATCTATAGGGTTACCACTTGGTCTTATGAATAAAAAATCTGGAGTCGCATTGTCAACAAAAAACGATGCCATTTTTTTGGGATTGGCAAACTCATTTAATAATGAAATTATTGCTTCTTTATCATTCATAAAATAAGGGAAGTAACCCTTCTATTTTAGATCTACTTTTTAAAATGTACAAATAGAAATTGGATAATTCTAAAAAAAATTCGTTAGGATATTATAAATAATAAGACTTTTAATATAAATCATGATCAATTCATTAAATAAATTATTGCCCATTGGCAAAAAGGTTAAAAAATATTTGCCTTTCTTTATTGGATTTAAATTACTTACATTTACTGGCTTTCTTACTTATTTAATGAATCGCTAGTTAATATACCTTAAAAACAAATTTTAACTAAATTAAGATCTATTGAATAAAGAACAACGAACTAAAAGATTTAAGTCTATGTCAAGTATGCAAAGACAAGAATTGATATTAAAGAAGATGAAAGAAAAAGGTATTGAGGTAGGAAGTGGAATTCCTAATAAAAAATACGATAGCAAAGAGGTTTATGAATTAATTCATATTGCTAATTGCTTCCCAGAATTAAGAGAGAAAAAATAAAAAAATATTGCTTTATTTGGGACAAAAAAACTAAAGGCACTTTCGCTAATAAAATAATTGATCAATATAAAAATTCCAAAAAATTATTTATTATTTCTTTTGTTTCAAACAAAATTTATTGTTTAGCAGGATATGGGATAGAGGAGGTAAGTCCAGGAAAATTTGAATCGATTTTCTATCAGAAAACCAAGCAAAAAATAAA
>MWOR01000045.1 GCA_002025865.1 Prochlorococcus sp. HOT208_60m_813I02
GAGAATCCAAGATTTATTATCAAAATTCTTAAATCCGCAAAAATTCCTATCTTTGTATTTTCTTTTTGATTATCTTTTTTTTCGGAAATTTCCTCTGTATCTGAAATCCCAAAAGTCCTTCCAAGAAAAATAAAAATGCTGCCCAATAATGAAGATGATAAAAGACCCATTGTTGCCATAGCCAGACCGAGATCTAAACCATTTGGGAAACCTAATCTATTAAAACTCTCTCCGATGATTAATGCCGCTCCATGCCCCCCCTCAAAACCAACCTCGATCAAACATCCCATTAGAGGATTAGTATCCATAGTTGGGGGCAAAAAATATTTAACAACTAAACCACCAACAAAAAATTGTCCGAAACCTAGGGAAAGAGCAAGTAAAAATTGATTAAAAATAGGTTTAACTAAACCACTTATATTCGGGGTAGGTCTGCCCATCATTAAAGTTGCGAAGACTAATGATAAAAGAGGAGTAGGAAAATTACTCCAAACATTAATTGTTTCTTTGGGCAAGAAGTGTATCGCTCCAAATGGACCTATAGATATGCCTAAAATTCCTGATATTACTGCTATNGGCAGTCCAAATCTCTCGAGCTGAACGGCCAGTTTTAATCTCCTCCCAAAAATCAAGAAAAAAATTATAATTAAAAATCCCAAAAAACTTATATATATAGAATTTGAAAAAATATTTTTATCCTGTAGAGAAATAATATTCAATGACTTGAATAACATATACTAATAAATCTAAATTAATAAACAAAATTTTTCAAATAAAAAAGGCTCTTGTTAGAGGAGCCTTTTGATATTAATAAAGAAATTTAGAAATTAATCCTTAAGTGTAACTGTTGCGCTATCAATATTACTAATAGCATTTGTAACTCTCTTAAAGTCAAAGCCTAAAGCTCTTAAAGCGTGCCATAGGTGACCTTGAATAAAGAAAAATCCAAAATAGTAGTGAACATTAGCTAACCAAGCTCTTGAGGTATAAGTACCATCAGGGAGGTCAACAGTATCAACCCAATAAGGAGAAATACTAAACTTTAATTCAAGTGGTTCACCAAAAAACTCAACTGGATAAACAGTTGTATTAGATGCACTCCAGAAAGCAGCAATAATTGCCATCCAACCTATACCTGCCAAGGACCATGAAAGTACCGCTTCTGCAGATAAAAGACCCTTACCTTTGAATTTGGTAAATTCACCAACTTGCTTGGTTGCAATATGCCAGGAGCCACCTGTTATTAAAACAAATGCTAAGAAAGCATGGCCTCCCATCACATCCTCTAAATCATCAATCAGAAGGAAATCTGTCTGGTGATTCCAAATCTCGGCTAGATTTAAATCATACTCAACTTGCCTTACTGCTCCAATTGCTGGGTCATAAACCCCGTGAACTCGAGCCCATTCAACAAGAAGAATAACTGCAAATCCAAGAATAATTAAATGGTGACCAAGAATAAATGTCAATTTATCAGGATTATCCCATTCGATATTGAATTTTCTTGCTCTTGCAATATCTGAATCTTCTAAATTTCCTGGAAGAAGTAGAGAA
>MWOR01000046.1 GCA_002025865.1 Prochlorococcus sp. HOT208_60m_813I02
ACCGCTCTTCCGATCTTTAATCAGTACTCCTTGGCAATTCTTTTGTTACTAGGTCTTTATTTCTTAATTAGATTTAAAAATAGAAATAAGTTGGGAAGATAAATATTTTTTGATTTTGATTTATATAGATTTGTTTTAAAATTATCTAGTTTTTCTAAATAACTCTATTGGCATATAACAATAGTATTAGATAAATTTTTTTTATGAAAAGAATTATTTTGTTTTTATGTGTATTAGTTTTTTCAATATTTTCTAATACGAGTAATTCATTAGCAAAAGAAATTGAAAATAACATTAAAGATAATATTTCTAATGAAATTGAAGAAATTAAGCCTGATAATAAAAAAACTAATATTTCTAATTCTTCCGTAGAAGATATATTTGGTGATGAACAAACTTTTCCATTCGTTGCAGGTTTAGGAAAAAATGCAGCCCATTGATTTTAAGGTTCTTGATAATCTAGAAAAGATTTTTTAATACTAATGAAAGGTCTAAGGGTCCTAGAACTTTCTGAAGCACTTAATGTTGATAGCGCTGATTTACTAGCTGTTTGTGCAATTCTAAAAATAAAAGCCACATCTAGATTAAGCATGCTTTCATTTGAAGAATGTAAAAAGATAACTGATTACTATGAAAATAAAAATTAGAATTTTTTTATAAATTATTTTATTTTTTAATGTCTTTAATCATCGATACTAAAGTTGAATGAATTTCTTCTTCAGATATTTCATTTTTAAAATTGATAATTGCTGATTGGCCATCGTAATTGATTTTTATATAACTATTATTAATTTCTTCCATATAGGCATTCTCAAATTTTGATATCTTCCCATAATGAATAAGATATTTGTGCACTGAATCTATGTGATCCTTGTTCATATGATCACAAATTCTTTTACTCTTTTCTTTACTAATAATTTTCATTTAAAAAATAAATTTGTTTTAAGCTAATCTATTTTTTTCATTATTCAAAGTTTTAATCATTTTAATTATTAAATTTTTAACTTCATTTTTATCAACAGCTCTAACCAAGTTATTTCTCAAATTTGATGCTCCTTTAAAGTCTTTGCATGTCCATGAGATATGTTTCCTTGCAATTAGCAATCCGTGATCTCCTTTTTCTTTTATTAATTCATCAAGATGCTCAATAATTAAATATAGTTTTTCTTCTGTGTTTGGTTCTTTAAAATTTTTATTTTCTCTAAGGACATAATCTATTTCTCCTATTTTCCATGGGGATCCTAAAATTCCTCTTCCAATCATTACACCATCAGCCATTTGTTTTTTTTAAACAATTAAGAGCGTCATCTGGATTTTTGATATCTCCATTAGCTATTACTGGAATTTCCAACAACTTTTTAAGTCTCCCGATCATTTCCCAATCTGACTTGCCTGAAAAACCCTGTTTTCTAGTTCTTCCATGAAGTGTGATCATCGTTGCTCCCGCATCTTGAAGTTTAAATAAGAAATCCTCTATATTTTC
>MWOR01000047.1 GCA_002025865.1 Prochlorococcus sp. HOT208_60m_813I02
AGGGAACTCAACTAGATCTCCAGATTTAATGACGTAAATGTCACCGTTTTGGGTACTTATTTTAGCTTGACCTTCAATAATTAAGCAAATTTCCTTATCATCGTAATTCCATTGAAATTTGCTTGGCTCACATTCCCAAATAGGCCAACTTTTTATTCCATACTGAATTATTACGCTTGCACTACAGGGGGAAGATATTAGAACTTTCACGAAATAGTTCGGATGTGTTTGTTCATTTTACAAATAAAAGAAATTTTTATTTTCGAGAATGTGTATTTCTTTACTATCTTTTATTTTTTTAGTTTATCATTAAAAAAATTTATAATTTATGGATGAGCTTTCTGTATTGTCAATTTCGCTATCTATAGCTTCTCTAGGAATATTTTTTTATTTTTCGCTTCAAATGATGATGATGACCAAGATGGAGGTAAGTTGATTAAATCATTAGAAAGAATTAATTAATTCCAAGTAAATAAAACATTTAATAGAGATTTATAACCTATAAAACCTGCATAAATGCAGCTTAAAAAAATAACATAAACTTCCAATGTGCCGAGTCTTTTTTTCTTTAATGTTTTCATTGTTTTGAGTGCTTATAGGATAATTTTATTGAATTTGATATTTATTAACATGAGTATTTTTTACATTAACTCAGACATTAAAGAATTATTAATGTCAAGCCAAAAAATAAAAAACAAGTAAAAAATATTATTTTTTTGCTAATTTCTCTTTCCTCAGTCTTAGCAAAAAATAAGGAAATTACTGGAGATATGCTTAACAAAGCCCATCCTACTCCTATGGGTAGGGTTTTAAAGACAACTTGTTGTAGAAATATTCCAATATTTGTTCCAAGAAGTATTGAAATAAAAAATCTTTTTTGTTGTTTTTTGTCTATGTTTTTTAAGAAAAAATTAATCTTAAATCCTTTTAGACTAATCAAAAAAATTATTGCACCTAATAATCTTATTTCAGTTGTAAGGAAAGGAGATAAATTGCTTTGAAGGAAAACCATCCTTGATAAAAGACCTCCAAGAACAGCACATAAAACTGATAAAAAAGGAAAAGTAAAAATCTTAAAGTTATTTTTTTCTGAGAAAGAGGAGTTTTTCTCTTTAAAATCGTTACCTTTTCTGAGAATTACGAACAGCGAAATTGTTACTATAATTATTCCTACCC
>MWOR01000048.1 GCA_002025865.1 Prochlorococcus sp. HOT208_60m_813I02
AATAGCAAGATTGATTGACAGGCCTATGAGGCCACTTTTCCCATCATGGATGAGAGACGAGATACAAATTGTTGCCTCATGCCTTTCTCTTGATGAAAGAGTTCCAGCAGATGTTTTAGCTGTTACTGGGGCTTCAATAGCAACTTTACTTGGAGAGATTCCATTTTATGGGCCAATGGCTGCAGTTAGAGTTGGTCTTATAGGTGATGATTTCATCTTAAATCCAAGTTATAGAGAAATAGAAAAAGGAGATTTAGACATTGTTGTTGCAGGTTCAGCTGAAGGCATTGTCATGATTGAGGCAGGTGCTAACCAGTTATCGGAGCAAGATACTATCGAAGCTATAGATTTTGGTTATGAAGCAGTTACTGAACTTATTAAATCGCAAGAAGATTTACTTAAAGACTTAGGAATAAAACAGAATAAGCCATCTGATCCTGAAGAAGATAAAACATTGCCCTCTTATTTAGAGAAAAATTGCACAAAACCGATTGAGTTAGTTTTAAAGAAATTTGATCTTACAAAGGAAGAGAGAGATCTTGAGCTCGAAAAAATAAAAGTTCAGACTCAAGATAAAATTGATTCTTTAAAAGAGGACAACCAATTAAAAGTTCTTCTCTCAGATAATGAGAAATTATTAAGTTCTGACTTTAAAAAATTAACAAAAAAATTAATGCGATCGCAAATCATAAATGATGGGAAAAGAGTTGATGGAAGAGATCTCGACGAAGTTAGAAAGATAAAAGCCGCTGCGGGCGGTCTTCCAAAAAGAGTTCACGGCTCTGCACTTTTTCAAAGAGGCCTAACCCAAGTCTTATCTACTACAACACTTGGGACACCAAGCGATGCTCAAGAAATGGATGACTTAAATCCAAGTACTGAAAAAACATATTTGCATCACTACAACTTTCCCCCTTATTCGGTTGGGGAAACTAGGCCTATGAGAACCCCTGGAAGGAGAGAAATTGGTCATGGAGCACTTGCAGAAAGGGCAATAATTCCTGTTCTACCTAACAAAGAGACTTTCCCATACGTTTTAAGAGTTGTAAGTGAAGTCTTAAGTTCTAACGGATCAACTTCAATGGGTTCTGTATGTGGAAGTACTCTTTCATTATTAGATGCTGGAGTCCCCCTAAAAGCACCCGTAAGTGGAACTGCTATGGGTTTAATCAAAGAGGGGAAAGAAGTACGAATACTTACAGACATTCAAGGGATTGAGGACTTTCTTGGAGACATGGACTTTAAAGTTGCTGGCACTGATAAGGGAATAACTGCGTTACAAATGGATATGAAAATTACAGGGTTACCAGTGTCTATTATTTCTGATGCAATAAAAAAAGCTCGTTCTGCAAGATTACACATATTAGAAAAGATGCAAGAGGCGATAGATAAACCTCAAGAAGCCCTTTCTCCTCATGCTCCTAGACTTCTAAGCTTTAGGATTGATCCTGAGCTAATAGGAACAGTTATTGGACCTGGGGGAAGAACTATCAAAGGAATTACTGAAAGAACAAATACAAAGATAGATATAGAAGATGGAGGGATTGTAACTATAGCTTCTCATGATGGAGCTGCAGCAGAAGAAGCTCAAAAAATTATCGAGGGATTAACACGCAAGGTTCATGAGGGTGAGATCTTTTCTGGTGTAGTAACAAGAATAATACCCATAGGCGCTTTCGTAGAAATATTACCTGGCAAAGAGGGTATGGTCCATATTTCTCAATTATCTGAAGCAAGAGTTGAGAGAGTCGAAGATGTAGTGAGACAAGGAGATGAAGTAACCGTAAGAGTTAGAGAGATCGACAGCAGAGGAAGAATTAATCTTACATTGAGGGGTGTGGGTCAAAATAATGGAATGTCTTATCCCGAACCAACTCCTACTCCAGTTGCTCCGCTTAATTAAAACTAAAGTGGATACATATGATTTTCCTGAATAATTTTCTTCATTTCAAGACAAATTCTCCCATGAGTATTCCTATTATTCGTTGCCACAATTATTCCTCCCTGCTCAAAATTACTTTTCCCATAGCATAGTTCTTGATTATCTAAATTTGTAATCGCTCCACCTGCTGCTTTCAAAATAGACTCTGGGGCGGCAAAATCCCAATCTTTTGGTGAGCTTTTGCCAGGCAAACTAAGACAAATATAAATATCACTTTCCCCACTGACGATAGAAGCTATTTTGCAGCCAATGCTCCCCATTATTTCGACTTTGCAAAAATTTATTTTTTGAATTAAATTTCTCAAAATTTCATTTCCATGATTTTTACTCGTTACCAAAGTCATTTCTTTAAGATTTTTATTTTTCAAGAGCACTGGTTCATATTTTGATCCATCTCTTTTTTCGCACCATGTTTTTTTTCCATCTGTAATCCATAATTGATTTTTATCTGGAATCAAAACAAAACCAATATATGGTTTTTGTTTAAAATTCAATGCCAAATGCATTGCATAATTGCCTGTTCTTTGGATGAAATCTTTAGTTCCATCAAGAGGATCAAGAATCCATATCCAATCATTATCAAAATCAAAATTTTTTGAAGAAATTTTTACATTTTCTTCGCTTAAAATATCCCAGTTAATATTTTTATATTTTTCATTT
>MWOR01000049.1 GCA_002025865.1 Prochlorococcus sp. HOT208_60m_813I02
ATTCTTCTTTATTAGAATATCCTCAATACACAAGGCCTTTAACTTTTAAAGATATGAAAGTGCCAGATATTTTAGTGAGCGGAAATCATGAAGAGATTAAATCGTGGAGAAGAAAAAAAAGTTTTGAAAGAACATTGGAGAGAAGACGTGATTTAATTTCAAATGAAAACTACAAAAAATCCCCACAAAGTAAGAGAATAATAAAAGAAAATAATCAATTCATGAAATTTAGAATAGGTAATGGATACGATATTCACAGACTAGTAGAGGGGAGAGATTTAATTATTGGAGGTGTAAAATTGCATCATCCTGAAAGTTTAGGATTGGATGGGCATAGTGATGCTGATGTTTTAAGTCACTCAATAATGGACGCATTATTGGGAGCGCTTTCGTTGGGCGACATAGGAAAGTATTTTCCCCCATCTGATGAAAAATGGAAAAATGCTGATAGCTTGTTTTTGTTATCAAAAGTAATTGACTTGATAAGAAAAGATGGTTGGGAAATAAATAATATTGATAGTGTTCTTGTTGCTGAAAGGCCAAAAATTATGCCACATATAAAATTAATGAAA
>MWOR01000005.1 GCA_002025865.1 Prochlorococcus sp. HOT208_60m_813I02
TTTTGGTCACCATTAAGTGTATTAATGATTATTCCACCTTCAGGAAGAGCCTTTTTGATTTTTGAGATAATTGGAGCAACTTCAGTATTTCCTAATGGAAGGTAATCTTCTCCAACAACTTTACCTCCTAACTGTTCTACCTGAGCTTTTGTAATTGTATTAGAAGTTCTTGGGAAAACATAATCAGAACCTACAAGGAAGAAATCTCCACCAGCTGCGGGAGATCGCTTATACATAAAATCTGTAGCTGGTTCTGACTGCTGGTTAGGTGTGGCTCCTGTATAGAAAATGTTGTTAGAACATTCTTGAGCTTCATATTGAATAGGGTAGTAAAGGAAAGCATCCTTTGATTCGTAGACTGGTAACATTGCCTTTCTACTGGCAGATGTCCAACCACCAAATACGACAGGAACTCCGTCTTGGTCAATAAGTTTCTTTGATTTTTCAGCAAAAGTTGGCCAGTCAGATGCACCATCTTCAACTATGTATTCTATTTTGTAGCTTTTGCCGCCAACTGTAACACCACCAGCAGCATTTATTTCTTCAATAGCCATTTTTTCTGTATCAACAAG
>MWOR01000050.1 GCA_002025865.1 Prochlorococcus sp. HOT208_60m_813I02
ATTCCCAGGATAAGAGAGCAAGTTGGCAATAAAAAAGTTTTGCTTGCCTTATCTGGAGGAGTTGATTCCTCAACTCTTGCATTTCTTCTCAATAAAGCTATAGGAAATCAGCTTACATGCATGTTTATAGACCAAGGTTTCATGAGAAAAGGTGAACCAGAATTTTTAATGAATTTTTTTGATAAGAAATTTCACATAAAAGTTGAATATATTAATGCAAGGGAAAGGTTTATTGCCAAATTAAAAGATATTACTGATCCAGAACAAAAAAGAAAAATTATAGGTGAAGAATTTATTAGAGTATTTGAGGAAGAAAGCAATAGATTGGGACCTTTTCAGTATTTAGCCCAAGGTACTCTTTATCCTGATGTTATTGAAAGTGCTGGGACTAATATTGATCCTAAAACAGGAGAAAGAATAGCTGTAAAAATAAAGAGTCATCATAATGTGGGTGGATTACCAAAAGATTTACAATTTAAATTAGTTGAGCCTTTAAGAAAACTTTTTAAGGATGAAGTCCGAAAAGTGGGAGCTGCTTTAGGATTGCCGGATGAAATTATAAAAAGGCATCCATTTCCAGGACCAGGATTAGCTATAAGAATTTTGGGAGAGGTGAATAATGAAAAACTTGATTGTTTAAGAGATGCAGATTGGATTGTGAGAGATGAAATTAAAAAAGCAGGTCTTTACAATAATATTTGGCAAGCTTTTGCTGTATTGCTACCCGTAAAAACAGTAGGAGTTATGGGTGATAAAAGGACTTATGCATGGCCAATAGTTTTACGTTGTGTATCTAGTGAAGATGGTATGACAGCCGATTGGTCAAAAATTCCTTTACAGATTTTGGAAAGGATTTCAAATAGAATCGTAAACGAAGTAAGTTCAGTTAATAGAGTTGTTTATGATATTACAAGTAAACCTCCTGGAACTATTGAGTGGGAGTGACGGAAAATTGCTTGATTTCATCAAAAATGGAACTAATAGGTTTGTCACCGGTTTGTCACGGAAATTTTACTTTAAAGAAATCAATGATACCAACGACTTTGAAGTATCAGAATTGGGAGGAACCATTGAGTGGGAGTAAGTCTTCAAATTTTCAAAAAATTTAAAGTTTTTTATTTAAGCAAGAAATTTTTAAATGAGATTTAAAACGTAATGCCTGATATTATTAAATTAAGTAGATCTACAGTTGAGAAATATCTTAGTTGTCCAAGATGTTGTGTTTTGGACAAAAAATATCAAATAAAACCGCCATCATTACCATTTACCTTAAATATAGCTGTGGATAATTTATGCAAAAATGAATTTGATTATTATAGAAAAATTCAGGAGCCTCATCCTTTATTTATTGAAAATGGAATTGATGCTGTGCCATTCAAACACAAAGATTTAGAACGTTGGAGAAGTAATTTTCAAGGGATACGATATAAGTCAATTGAACACAACTATGACTTTGGTGGAGCTGTAGATGATATTTGGCAGAAAAAAAATGGTCATCTAATTATCGTTGATGTAAAAGCAACATCCAGAAATAATTTTGATTGGTTTGATACTTTTAATAAATACGAATATGCAAAAGCTTATAAAAGACAGCTAGAAATGTACCAGTGGTTGTTTAAAAAAAACGGTTTTCAAGTGGCTAAAGAAGCTTATCTTTTATATTTCAATGGAAAGAAAAATGAACAGTTATTTAATTACCAATTAAATTTTGACGTACATCTAATTAAATTAGATTGTTCTACTTCATGGGTAGAAAATAAGATAATTGATACGGTTAATTTATTACGTTCGGATGTTTTTCCAAAACCTTCCCTTAATTGCGAATACTGTAATTATTTAAAGAAGCGTTGGCAGTTATCAATAACTTAATATTCATGGGATAATTTTTTTATATTTCTGGAAAAATAGTGAATAAAAGATAATCTTTAATTAGATTATTAATTTAGACTTTTGATAAAATTGAAAAATTCTGAAAGAAAGATAACTAATCATCTTCAACAAGATGTAGTCAAAGTATCTGGTAAAACAATTTTTATTAATCCTTTTCTATATTGGAGGAGATTTGATGAAAATACTAATAGATGGCTCAGAGAACCTGGTCAAATGTCAGAGGATCAAATTTCACCAAATAGAAATCGTTTTTATCCAGAAATAGAGTGGGATGATTTAAGTCATGAGCAAAAGCTCATAAAAGATGCAACTGTTGAGATGTTTTTAAAAACTCTTGAATTGATAAGTACATTTCATCCTCATCTTAGTTCCGGTCAATTATTAGAAGTGGAGAGAAAAATGGCGATTATAAAAAAGATTCCTTTCGAAAAGTGGGTAACAAAATCTTTCGCTAAAAAAGCCAGATTGTTAGAAAATGAAAAAAGAAAATTTCATAGAGAAAGATTTTTTAGTAGTTGGAGAGAATGGTTTAGCCTTGTAAATACTCAACAAGCAATTATGCCATTTATAGTCACAATATTTATTTCTGCATTTATTGGATGGTCTTTAGGGATATCAAAGAATAGTTGTAATCCTTACTTTGAACAAAATATAGATCAATTAAATTAATTTGTTTTTGATATTTTTACAATATTTATTTTTTCAAAGC
>MWOR01000051.1 GCA_002025865.1 Prochlorococcus sp. HOT208_60m_813I02
AGTGGAGACATTATTAGTAGAGCTACAAGCGATGTTGAAAACATAAGAAGGCTTTTAGGTTTTACAGTTTTAAGCTTGTGCAACATTGTCTTAGCTTATTCTTTCACTATTCCTTCAATGTTTTCGATTAATAAAACATTAACAATATCAGCTTTAATGATATTTCCATTAATTCTTGGAATTGTAAGTCTATTTGGTGGCAGAATGGTTAAACAAAGAAAAGCTCAACAAGAATCATTATCAAAACTTAGTGATCTAATACAAGAAGATCTATCTGGTATAAGCGCCATTAAAATTTATGCCCAAGAGAATGCTGAGAAAAAAGAATTTAACATATATAATAATGACTATCGAAATTCAGCGATAAAGCTTGCAAGAACAGCTAGTACCCTATTTCCTTTGTTACAAGGTATTTCCTCAATTTCATTATTGATTTTATTATCATTAGGAACTGTTCAATTAGAGAGTGGATTTATTTCGATAGGAGGTTTAGTAGCTTTAATTCTGTACGTAGAAAGACTTGTCTTCCCAACAGCTCTTTTAGGTTTTACCTTAAATACTTTTCAACTTGGTCAAGTAAGTTTAGATCGTGTGGAAGAAATCTTTCAGAACAACCCAAATATTGTAGATAGAGAAGAAACTAAATATTTAAAAAGGAAGGTTAAAGGATTCTTAGAAGCAAAAAATTTAACAATAAAGTATCCAGGATCAAAATTTAATTCATTAAATTGTCTCAGTTTTAAAATTTATCCTGGAGAACTTATTGCAATTGTTGGCCCGGTAGGTTGTGGCAAGACAACACTAGCAAAGTCTCTAGGGCGAACTATTGAAATTCCAGACAATCAATTATTTTTAGATGAAATTGATGTAAAAACATTAAAATTAAGTGATCTTAGAAAAAATATTTCTATCGTTCCTCAAGAAGCATTCTTATTTACTTCTACAATCTCTGAAAACCTAAGTTTTGGAGAACCCCAAGCTTCAAAATATTTAGTTAAAGAAAGCGCTACAAAAGCTGGATTAATTGATGATATCAATAGCTTTCCACAAAGGTTTAAAACCATTGTTGGTGAAAGAGGTATTACATTAAGTGGTGGACAAAGGCAAAGAACTGCATTAGGAAGAGCACTACTTGTTAATTCTCCTATTGTTGTTCTTGATGATGCTTTAGCAAGCGTTGATAATAAAACAGCAGCAAGAATAATAGATGAAATGAGTGATAGAAGTAATAAAACAATCATAATGATTAGTCACCAACTTTCTGTTGCGGCTACCTGCGATAGGGTTTTAGTAATGGATAAAGGAGAAATAGTACAAGAAGGGTCCCATAAAGATTTAGTAAAAATGAATGGGCTATATAAAAAACTTTGGGAAAGAGAAATAGCTACCAAAATTGTTGAGAGCTAAAAGTAATTTTTATACTTATAATATGTAGATTTAAATTATGTATAAATTCCTGAAAAATATTATGAATAATAAGGAGATTAATTTAACAAGTGATCCTAATTCATTACATAGAGTATTAAAAACAGATATCAAAAAAGATCCAAGTGTAGAAGAAGATGAAATAATTTTTGGATGTGGTTGTTTCTGGGGAGCTGAAAAATGTTTTTGGAAACTTCCTGGAGTTATCACAACTTCTGTAGGTTATGCTGGAGGAGAAAAAAACAATCCAACATATTACGAAGTATGTTCAGGCTTAACTGGTCATTCAGAAGTTGTAAGAGTTATATGGGATAAAAGGGAAATTGATGTAAGTGATTTATTAAAAATGTTTTGGGAATGTCATGACCCTACTCAAAAAAACAGACAAGGTAATGATATAGGAACACAATATAGATCAGCAATATATTACAAAAATGAAAATAATATTCAAATCATATTAGCCAGTAAGGAACAATATCAAACGGAATTAAGAAAAAAAAAATCTTGGTTTAATTGAAACGGAAATAAAAATGATTGATTCATATTTTTACGCGGAACAATACCATCAACAATATCTTGCATCAGCTGGAAGCAGACAGTATTGTTCCGCTTCACCTACAAAAGTTAAGTTAGGAGTTTTTACTGGAAGCAACTATAAATTAGAAGACCACATATGGGAAAACTTTAATTGGGAAGTTGACAAGTGTGTATTGAGATCTGATAACAATCCCATAAAAAATAACATTTAAAACAATCTAATCTTTATAGTAAAGACACGGGGCGTAGCGCAGTTTGGTAGCGCACCACTTTGGGGTAGTGGGGGTCGTGGGTTCAAATCCCGCCGTTCCGATTATTTATCGTCTTCATTTATAAGAGATTTGTATAGTTTATATGAACTTATACCTACTGCTATAAATGTAAAAGAAGAAAAAAAAGCTAAAACCAATATAGTTAGATTTGAAACTTCCACTTCACCTAATTGAAAAGATATAAAAATGTTCATTAGAAAGAATTTTTTTAAAACCTTAACACAATTGCAAAAAATATTTCTTCATCCAATTATAAATTCAAAAGAATCACGATACCAAAAATTACCCGATATATGATAAATATTTTCAATCCATTTGATGAAAAATACTTTAATAAGAAATCTATTGCTAATAAAGAGGACACAAATGTGGTGATAAGACCAACAAAAAGAGGGGGGAAACCTAATACAAAAAAATCATTAAAAGAAGAAATAAACTCAACAATCGCAGCAAGAGAAATAGCTGGCATCCCTAAAAGAAAAGAAAATTTCGCAGCATCGCCTCTCTCCCATCCTGATATTAAAGCACCAGAAATAGTGATCCCCGATCTTGAAACACCAGGAAAAATTGCAAATGCTTGAAATAAACCTATTAAAAAGCTATTTGAATAATTATGGTTTTTAATATTAATAGACCCTCTTCTCGAACTATCTGCCAAGTACATAAAAAAAGCCATTAGAAATGAGACCAATGCAATTGATAAATTTGAACGAAGAACGTTTTCAAAAAAAGAAGGGATAAATATTTTTATACTCCCACCAAGCAAAACAATAGGTATAGTACCAATCAAAATAGACCTTAATAATCTTTCATGTAAGAGATATTCAATAAATTTTTTGGAAGGCTGACTTCTGAAATTAAAAATATCATTCCTAAAATAAAAAGCTATGGCTAGAACACTTCCAAGTTGAATAGTAGCGGACAAAGATGCTCCAGGATCATCTATCCCTAAAAAAAGAGATATAACTTTTAAATGAGCTGTACTACTTACAGGGATAAATTCCGTTAACCCTTGAATTAATCCATATAAAACAAATTTTAAATATTCCAAAAATTTTAAATTATATAATTAATTAATAGCAATTTACATTCAAAAATTAAAAGCTAGTATGGAAAAATGATAAAAAGATCTATCTTAATTTTATTTTTTCTCTTTTCCTTAATTTTTTCTGGTTCTGCTAAAGCTAAGTATTGGTTAATAATTGGAACTTATAGACAAGGACCTGGAGGAAGGCCAGAGGTTAGTGGAATAACAAGTCCCTCCTTACATTCTATTCCCATGAAAGATTTAGATACTTGTAATAAGGCAGGAGAAAAAATTACTAATGAAATATACAAACCAGTTTGGCAATTTGATAGTAGATGGACCTGTGTATTTAGAGGTGATTAATAGTAAAGTTACCTTTTAACATCGTGGGCACAACCATCACCTTTATAGTTTTCACTCTCGTAAAAATCATTTTTTGTCCCAAAATAAACTGTTAATAAAACGAAAGGTAAGCTTAATATAAATAAAATAGTTGTTAAATCCATAATGTTAACTTATTCAAGAAGATTATTAAAATTTCAATTTTTTATTAACTCATGTTTAATAATCTGTAGGTCCTTTAATACCAAGATAAAAGAAGGCTCCTAAACCAACTAAGAGTAAAACCCCAGCGATAGCTGCAGAAGGGACGAAGCCTCCTATTGCAAAAGAAGAAAAATAATACATCTATAAAACTAAAACTAGTTTGATAATATCAATAAAAAAAGGGTATTTGTAAAAAATTTTGACTCGAAGACAATTAGATAATATCTGTTCTATGCTACTAAAGTCGAATCTTCGTTATCAGCAGAAATTCTTATTCTTTCTTCCAACTTAGGGCCATATAATTCATTTCCCCAGATTTCAACTCTTGAATCATTTGGGGCCTTAAAAGTAAGAATGTCAGTTGGGAATAAAACTCTTTCTAAGAAAAAATTTGATGGGCCAATACATCTCAAGACAACCATCCTACAGCCTTCATTTTTGTAAGAAAACTCAACCATCTCTAAGCAGCAAAATATCTCCAATTAAACACTATTAAGAGCTGAAAAAAATGTATAAAAAATTACTGAAAAAGAAGAAATTTAGGAAATGCTACAAATTCAATCCAGCCTCAACTAAATTTCTTTCTTGATCAATTAATAAAAGCGCGTAGGATTTTAGAACATCAAAGCTTTTATGTGGAATTGAGACATTAAGCATTCTCAAAAAATTAGATAATTTTTCATCTATAAGTGCATTACCTTTCTGTAACAACATTTCTTTTTCCTGATTTGTTTTCCATATATTCATGTATTCAATCTTCAATGGCTTTAAGTGCCAAATATTGTCTATTAAAGTCCAAATATCTAAATATTCATTTAGGTTATTCTGAATTTTTAATATATAAGATGATTCATGAAGACTCAAATTTGTTGTATTTATAGGTCGATTATTTATGTCAATAGAATAAGGTTTTATTCCCAAAAACCATCCCTCAAGAATTAATAAATCAGGATTATCTAATCTCCAATGAGATCTATCTCCTAAACCATTTCTTAAAGATTTATCGAAAACTGGTACATTTAATTCTCCATTTATCTTCCAATTTAATAATTTTTCATGCATTAATTTTACTGAGTGACTTCCAGGAAACCCTCTTGAAACATTCCAAGGGTTATTCTTAATTGCTAATTTCATTTCATTTGACGGGAGATAAAAGTCGTCAATCGAAATAACTGCAATTTTGAAGTTTACTTTTAACGATATAGCTTCG
>MWOR01000052.1 GCA_002025865.1 Prochlorococcus sp. HOT208_60m_813I02
GCTGATGTTGTTTCAGAAAAACTTCCAGCTTCGAAGTTATTAAGTCTTGCTTCTAAACCATCTACACGGCTGTTAGTTACAGCAAGTTCTTCAGCAGGGTTGAAGTCATTGATTGTGACTTCGTTTGCAGTAGCAGACAAAGGCGCAAGAAGGCCTAGAGTCGCAGGAGCTACTAGCAAGCTTTTAAAAAGCTTCATAAATTTCCTCACACGAAATTTAAAGTACACTTTAAGATAATGTATGGAGGCATACAAAATCAAGTATCAACGAATACATTTATAAATAATTTGTGCCACTTTCTTAAGTTGTACAATCAATTTTTTTTATTTGTATGTTTTTTTGCTTTTCATCTAGAGTATTAATTTGAAGATTTATTTTTTCTTGGAAATTTTGAAAAAAACTTTTTCTGTTTTGTATTTTTTCTTCTTTTTATTGTCAACTGTATCAACATACCATCCAGAAGCTAATCTAGTGTCAATTTCTTCGTAACTTTCTTTTTGACTTAATTTATTTAAAGATTTCTTTTTATAATCCATTAATTTTAAATAACTTTACCTTAATAAAAAAATAGTGTACTTTAAATTTAATTTGAGCAGTAAAAAATTTGGTGAGAAGTTTTTTTTAATAGGATTTTGAAAATTATTTTCTTTTAGGATTTTACTTTCCTAAATCTTTAGGAAAAAAGAAAAAAAAACTTTTATTACCCTCAACAAAAAAAATAATTAGTTATATTTTTTTTAAATTTATACCTGAGGAGCACAAGGTCAAATGACTCACATTAATTTTTTCGTTAATTCCTTACCTAGAGATTTACTAGAATTTGTTTTTTTTCTTGCTGTTGGTTTCACAGCAGGATCAGTAGGAATAATTTAGTTTTAATCAATTAAATTTTTATTTTATATGTGGAGTTAAATTCAAAAAATGCAAATTTGTTAGCTAATAATCAAAATAATTAAAAGCATAACTTAATCATGATTTCATTAATTTTGTAGAGAGAAATAATTGAATGAACGGGAAAATCAAATTTTGTTCTGCCTTTCAATTTACACAGCTCAACAACAGTTATTAAACCTAGAATTTTTTTCCTTTGATCTTGAAGCAACTTAGAAACACAATGAACTGTTCCTCCTGTGGCTAATAAGTCATCTACAATCACAAAAGAATTAAATTTTTTCAGCGCATTAGTCTGTATTGAAAGAGAATTTTTTCCATATTCCAAATCATATTCTCTTGTTAATATATGTCCTGGTAGCTTTCCAGGTTTTCTGGCAACAATCATGGGTTTAGATGATTCAAGAGCAACTGCAGAACCAAAAATAAATCCCCTCGCATCTATAGAAATTATTGCTTCAGCATTTTTTAAAAATTGATTTGTAGACATTTTTTAAAATAAGATCGTTAAAAATATCTGGATATTGAAGAATTTCGAGAACGTCCTTAAAATCAATTCCTTTTTTTGGAAAATCTTTATACGTGAGAATCAAATCTTCAAATTTTTTCATACTTCAAATTCTTGAAAACAATTAAAATGGATATCCTTAGGGATTCAATTTATATTATAAATGTGTCATGGTTTTTAAATTTCAAGGCCAACTAACATATAAGTTATTTTTTTTATATAGATATACTAATTTATATAAATTTATATAAATAATGAAACTATTTTTTACTAAGTAAAAATAAAAATCATTTTCTAACCTCAAAAGTGATTTTTTATGAAAAATTTAGCAATTTGGTCTTTTATAGATGTCTGTTATGAACTAAGTTCTTATGAGTGGACCTGGCGCAGCTTGGTAGAGCGGGTGCTTTGGGAGCACTAGGTCGCAGGTTCGAATCCTGTCGCCCCGATAGTCATAGCAGTCGATCTCAGATATACCAAAATAGAGTCTCAAAAGTATCCGTGGAATTTCCGTGGAATATGTTGGATTTGTAATAAAAAAGCCACGGAACTTCGAAACCATGTGTGCATCTTCAGGTTGAATTAGTTCAGATCTCGGCAATAATAAAGTTGTCAGATATTTGCGACCTTCAAACAGCCCACAGTAGTGACCTTCGACTTTATTTGATGCACCTTCGATAAGTGCGGGGATTATCAACAAACAACTCCATATATATTGAGAACACGCAACAGACCACCAAAGTTTTTCAAAGGAAAGAAGCTCCAAGCTTCTAATTTGACTCA
>MWOR01000053.1 GCA_002025865.1 Prochlorococcus sp. HOT208_60m_813I02
GCCAAGGCAAGCAGATTTGCTAATAGTTGCAGGAACAGTAACTATGAAGATGGCTCCAGCCCTAGTGAGACTTTATGAACAAATGCCTGAACCAAAATATGTGATTGCCATGGGTGCCTGCACAGTCACAGGGGGAATGTTTAGCGCAGATTCTACAACTGCTGTAAGAGGCGTTGATAAATTGATACCAGTTGATTCATATCTGCCAGGATGCCCACCAAGACCAGAAGCAATTTTTGATGCTGTAATTAAATTAAGAAAAAAAGTTGGTAACGAATCAATTTTGGAGCGCACTAAAACAGAGCAAACTCACAGATACATAGCATCTGATCACGAAATGAATCTTGTTTTCTCAGAAAATACAGGTGAATATCTAAACAAAACTGAGGCTAACGTCATTCCTTCCTCACAAAAAGAAACAATAACTGAATTACCTGAAAACACTAAAAAAGCTGAAATTATTGATAATTTAGAAGACTAATGGAAAAAGACGGTTTAGCCACATCCTTTGATACTTCAATGGGAAAAGAAGGTCCTATAAGCCAATTTTTGTCTAAAGATGGAATTCCAAATCAATCTTTACCTGATGATCACATAGGAATTGAAAACATTTCTGTGGAACCTAACAAATTATTTGAAGCAGTATCTGCCTTAAGAAATTACGGTTTCAACTATCTCCAATGTCAAGGAGGATATGATGAGGGACCAGGCAAAAATCTTGTTAGTTTCTACCATTTTATAACTGTTGATGATTTACAAAAAATTGAGAAAATTAAAGAAGTCAGATTAAAGGTTTTCTTAAAGAGAGATTCTGATTTATCAATCCCTAGCTTATATAAAATTTTTAAAGGAAGTGATTGGCAAGAAAGAGAAACTTTCGATATGTATGGAATAAATTTTGTTGATCATCCCAATCCCAAAAGATTATTAATGCCTGAAGATTGGAGAGGATGGCCATTGCGAAAAGATTATATTCAGCCAGATTTCTATGAACTTCAGGATGCTTATTAGTTTAATTTTTTTAATTTGCGATAAATAAACATAACTGCTCTTGCTAGTCTCCTTGAATCATGTCTAAGAGTTGGAGTTATTCTTCTTGAATAAAGTGGTGCTTGCAAAACATAATAACCCTCAGATAATAGTTTTTCTTTATTACATTGAACAGGCTCTGCCCCTCTACTTTCGTAATAGTCTACTAATGGAGACTTTTCAAATTGAGTCTGAGATAAGATTGAGTTGAAAATTCGAGCATTAACGCCAAAATTTGATAGTTGTTTTTCTATTGCTTTGATATGTTGATAGACATCAAGTCCATCTGTTTCTCCAGGCTGAGTCATCAAATTACTTATATAAATTTTAGGCGCATTACTTTGCAATAAGGTATCCACTATCTCTGGTACTAAGAGATTAGGCAATAAAGAAGTATATAGACTACCTGGGCCAAGAACAATTAAATCAGCTTCTTTAATAGAGTCAAGAGCACTTGGAAGAGCTGAAGGATTTTCTGGTAGGTAACCAATCCTCGAAATTAATTTTTTAGATTTACTAATCTTGCTTTCACCAAAAATTTTTTCACCATCTTCTAATTCGGCCCATAACATAACATCAATATTTGTTGCAGGTAAAACTTGACCTTGTACCGCCAAAACCTTACTAGAGGCTTGAACTGCTTTTTCTAAACTGCCTGTGATTGTTGTTAAAGCTGACAAGAATAGATTTCCAAAACTATGGCCTTCCAGCCCACTTCCTCCTGAAAATCTGTACTGAAATAATCTAGTTAAAGTAGGTTCTTCGTTTGATAAGGCTGCCAAGCAATTTCTAATATCTCCTGGAGGTTGCACACCTAGTTGTTTTCTGAGAATTCCACTACTTCCACCATCATCGGATACAGTTACGATTGCTGTAATATTACTACTGTAATTCTTTAATCCTTTCAATAAAGTAGACAAACCTGTACCTCCGCCAATTGCAACAATATTTGGGCCTCTATTTAATTTACTTTTAACTCTTAATGCATCAACTAGAAATGTATCTTTTTCTGGAACAAGCGCTTTTTGAATAGAATTAATACTTCTATTTTGTCCAATACCAATTAATAAAAGTCCAACAAAAAAAATCAATGGTCCCATCAATGAAACAGGCAAAATACTTGTTAAACCTGTCATTACCCCAAAAAATAATTCAATAAGCCAATATAGCGGTCTTAAATTTGTCCAAATTACCAACCCTAATAATGTAGTCAAAAATCCTATCGCAGATGTAAGCATCCATCTTTTTATTACCAATCCTGGCAAAAGCCAACTCAAAATTCTTAGGATTTTGTTTAATAAGCTAAAATTAGTTTTTTTAAAGTTTTTATAGTACTTTCTTACCATTTTTTTACGCTTATTCATTTAAAAACCTCTCTAATTATTTTTCTCAAATTTAAAGACTCTATAAATTCATTATAAATCAAATTCATACATCCTTTTTTTATTTCAAAAAATAGGCAAAATGAAATATATAGATGCTCTTTAATATAGGTCTTGAAAAAATCAAAACTTACAGTTGAAACAAAAAACCTCTCAATAAGCTGGGGCGAAGTTAATGTGCTTAATCAAATAAATTTTGAACTTAATAATGGAGAGAAATTAGCTATTGTTGGCCCCTCAGGTTCTGGTAAATCAACCATATTAAAAATATTAGCAGGACTCATTTTACCTACCAAAGGAGAATTGAGAATATTTGGTGAGAAGCAAACATATTTGAGATTAGATCAAGATAATCCTCCTGATGTAAGACTAGTTTTTCAGAATCCTGCTTTATTAGGATCTTTAACTATTGAAGAAAATGTAGGTTTTC
>MWOR01000054.1 GCA_002025865.1 Prochlorococcus sp. HOT208_60m_813I02
CAGCATGTGTAAATTTGACCCCAATTTTTTTCTCATTTATATAATAAAGTCTTATTAAAATACCAGTACCAATAAATGATTTTATTCCTCTAGGTTTAAGTATATTAAGACCATTTAAATTAAAGGGATCAAGAATTTGAAGGTTATCAATAAAAGGAGAATATTTTAAAAAAACACTATTAGAACTACTCCACCTAAGCTCCCAAACACCCTGTAAATCATTTCTATCTTTGCTAAAAGAAAAATTATGATCAATTTCAAGTTTTTCGGCAATAGTCTGTATACTCTCTGAATTTGGAGATTCAAGAAGTAAATTTAGTAAATCATCTTCTGATTTCATTTAATAACCGCTGAATATATAGCTAAGGATAAATACTCACCTCTATGTGCTATATTCTAGCCAGAATATGTTGATTTGATGACAAAGAGCTATTGGTTGAAGAAAATTTCAATTCCAAATGCTGATTTATTTCTTGAATACATAAGGACAGTATTGCCTTGGATTAAATCTGTGGGAGGAGTAATAGTAAAAAGAGATTTGATGCAAGAATCAACCTCAAATGAATGGGATGGGGGGCAGCTTGGATTAGTAATAGAATTCGAATCAAAATTTGCTGCTAAAAAAGCATTTTATTCCGAAGTATTTCAAAAATATCTCCAGTCCAGAGATTTAATGGAACTAGTTACTATAAGTACTCTTTAAAAAATCAATAGCGATCTCACACAAACAACTTATAAATACTTATAAGTATTTATTACTATTAAATTATTTATGTAATATTTATAACTTCACTAGCAATTGTATATTTTGCAAAATTTAAGTGTAAAAGTAAATCGTAAATGAAATGAACTATTCAACAGAAAAAGATGATTATTTGATGACAACTCCATATACAAAAAAAATTCAGCAAAAATTTGAAAAGGTTAAATCTTTTTTAGAGCAAAACGGATTTAATCCTTCATCAGAGAGCTTAATGCAAGATATAGTTAGTTCAGAAGAATATATTGCTAAAAACGGCTTATAAGATATCAGAATATATTCAGAGTCCTTAAATAATAATAACCGCCTATTAGAAAAGGTAATAATATTCCAATAAATAAAAGTATGGATTTCTTTGATTCACCTTCTGATATGGGGTTAATTTCCGGTTCAATTGCAAATCCATTCTGTCTACCACCGCTTTCGGTTGTATAACCTTTTTTATTCATAAGAAAAATAATCTATGCAAATTATCTCATGTAAAAACTTATTTAAAAAAATTTTTTACATTTAGAATTAAACTAATTTTTAGATCTAATGATTGATTTCAATCTGAGATTTCAATTTGGCAGCTTTTTTTAAAAGACCTACAACTTCTTTACGGCCGGTTGCAAACTCAGCCTTGTTGAGTAACTCACTATATTTTTTTGTGATCTCTCTATGATTCATTTTTAATACTATCTTCTATAAATTATAAAGTTACTAAAAAAAATTTTTGTATAAAGGATATCAAAATAGAGTTTAAGTACCTTTACCTATTTAAACCAACCTTTTTTCTTTGGTTTAATCTCTTCTTTAATAACTTCTTTTTTTCTCCCAAATAATCCCTTTTTTTGGACTGTTAAATTCTCTTCAACAGGTTTAGATTTTCTGTTAAATAAGCCTTTTTTAGGTTCTTTTTTAATTGATTCTTTTTTGTCGGAAATCTTTGTTTTTTTAGGAATTGATTTTGAATTTTTGGGTTTGCTATCTGCAAATAATGTTTGATATACAAAAAAAACCAAAAACAGCAAAGAAGCCTAATGCCTGTACTAAAGCAGTTCCAAGATTATCAAACATTTAGGCCTCAACTTTGTATAGTGATTCTTTTTCCTTCGCATCTATACATTTTTTATCATCAGACAAGCATTCAATTTCTGCCTTCTTCTCAGTATGAGAACTACAGCCACCTGCATTTGCATTAGATATTGAGAAAAAAGCTAGTACCCCAAAAATTAAGGCACATGAGGTGTTAATCGGTTTCATGAGTTTTATTTTTATTATGGAAAAATAATTTCGCAATTGCGAAGAT
>MWOR01000055.1 GCA_002025865.1 Prochlorococcus sp. HOT208_60m_813I02
AAATGAAATAGTAAAAAAGGCCTTTGAAAATATTAAGCAAATTTGCATTGATTTACAAAAACAAACAAATTGTCCTGAAGAGGATCTAAAAGATTTTCTTGAATTTATTTCTAAACAATGGAATAAGTAATAATTAACAAGCCTTTTAAATACTAAATTTAAAATTTCAATTTAGTTTTCTGACACAATAAGTTCTAATCTAATTCCTTTTTTGGTTTTGTATTGATACTGGAAGTTCCCTTAGCAGCAGAAACGAAGAAAAAGAAGCCTACAATTCCTGATATACCAAATATCGCAGCCAAAGGATCAAAAGTGAAAGAAAACATAGAATTTATAAAATCAAGATAAATAATAGTTTTTGAATCAAAATTGTACAATTATTGTTAAGTATAAAAAATAACAATCGCGCGATTCATTATGTCATTATTAGTTTCTCAATAGGTTCAAGAAAATTATTATTCAAATTGATTTTAAGAATAAAAATATCAAATTATACCAAAGATCTATTAGTGCTAAAAAGAAAAGTTTTTATTCAATATTTATAAAAATACTGAATAAAACACTACCCAGAGGATCCACAATTATTGTTTCTTTAGATTAATATCAATTTATGACAGAATTTTATTCATCTTCTTCCTCAATAAGTCCTTTTACAGCCATAATATGGTGCCTTTATCCAATAGCTTTACTTGTAATTATTGAATTACTTCTTGGTGGTGGGTTCGATGATGACAATAATGACGATCAAGATGGCGGAATGCTAATACCTGCTTATTCTAGATCAGACGTTTGAATCTTTTGAATTTTTTAAATTAAAGACTCATAAAGAATTTAATTAAATTGGCCCAAAATATTGATACAACTCATATTTCTCTAATTACACTTACCGTCCTTATGATTTCCTCTCTAACCTGGCTCGTCATAAGAACACTTAAGGAAGGAAGAAAA
>MWOR01000056.1 GCA_002025865.1 Prochlorococcus sp. HOT208_60m_813I02
ATTTTTCATTTATCACGATAACGAGCTTCAATTATTAAGCTAATAATATTGTTTAAATCATATGCAAGTAGCCTTTGCCTGGAGCCTTTGTCTATCAGTTGGTGTTGTTTTATTATCAATTATTCCATTAACTATAGGGAGAGTTAATGCGGGATATTCTGTTGAAAACATGTCTGCTCCAAGGGCTTTATTCGATGAATTACCTTCTTTTGGAAAAAGAGCAGTTTGGTGTCATCAAAACTGTTGGGAAAGTATTTCCCTACATGCACCCGCATGTCTTCTTTGTTTGATTACTTTAACTGACTCTAATATTGCAATAATTGCAGCATTGATTCATCCTATTTTTCGTTTTTTATATATTGGTGCATATGTATTTAATATCCCCACAGCTAGAGGTTTAATGTGGGCCTCAGGAATTTTTACAACACTTTTGCTTTACAAAGAGGGCTTAACTCAATTGTTATAAACTATTTAAACAATAAACTTTTCTAAATCTTTTAATTGATATTCATTGATTAGTTCCACTTTATTTGATTTTGCTAGTTGATGAGCAGACTTTGTAAAGCCAGATTTTGAGACTATTATTGCATGTGTACCTTTCCAAAATAATTTACCAGCTGAAATTTCCTGAACTGCTTTATTTCCAATGGCTTTTTCATGATCTTTGCATTGTATACATATCCTCAAATCATTTATTGACGCAATTAAGTCAACCCCTTGATCTCCTGTACTAGGGGTTTCTTTTACTTCCCAGCCATTTTGTTTGAGAATTTCCATACAATGATTTTCAAATCTAATACCTTTTTTGTAGTTTTCCTTGTTTTTACTTGAGTAGTTTATTTCTATTAGGTTTAAGCATGATTTCTCTATTTGACTTGCTATGAAAACAAACCAATCTTCAGTCTCGAGCTTTCTAATAGATCCAACTATCTCATCATCAATAGTAGGATTTTCATTACAATAAGATCTCCACTTTTCGAAAAATAATTCCATACTTCCAAATTTTTTTAAAATTACTTTTTCCCAGAAGTATGGTATGCCCTCTTTAAATCGCTTAGATCCATAAAATATATTTTTCTCAATGGCTTTTTCATCAAGAGGTGGATTGCCAATCCATTTTTTATAATCCTCGTTACCGTAAGCATCTATTTCCCTTAATCTGATCCTCTCCTCTAACAAATTGTATTTGTTCTCGTCTATTAAATTATTAATTGTTTGAATAAAGAAATTGGAATTTAAGGCATTATTTAATTTTAACTTTTTCTTTTTAATTTGATAATCTCTTACAATTATAAAAATTAAAAAAATGATAAAAATAATTAAAATAAAAAAAATTTTCATTAAAGATTTTTATTTTCTATCTAAAAAGTTTTTGTTTTTCTAATAACAAAATTATTTTTTGCTATTACTGAAGATTCATTTACTTCAAACCCATTAATTGCTGATATTTCTCCTTTTATGCCTTCTAATGTTAATTGCTCGATAATGCCTTTTATTACTTCATCCTCGACCAATTTTCTATCAATTCTTTCAGGTGTAATATCTGTAAGCCATTTTGAGGTCTTTTTTTTTACAACCTCTGTAGGGTTAGTTATTTTTAAGTAAATAGCCATTTTTTAAATCACTCAGTTGAATTATAATCATTAAATCTTCTTAACTTTTATTATTGTCATTACTTTCCCACTCAAGAAACTGAAAAACAAAAATTGCAAAGATAGAGAAAAATACTATAAACAACCCTAACCATCCTATAAATTTGTGCTCTGTAAAAAGATTTGTGAGCATTGATTTTTCTTGATATCTTGATTCCATTTCATATTGATAAGAATCAATAACTTGAAATATATTCATAATTAATAAATTTATAATTCTTTCAGTTGGCGGATAATAATTTCAACCGTTTAATTTACTAAAGGCTTCCGATAGGAAATCTGGTCTTTTTCTTATTATAGAAAAATTCAGTTTATTTATTAAGACTAAATTGACTTCAGCAATCGTTAAGATTTCATTTTTCTTGTTATTAAATTTTGAAATTACATTAATCCTAGGACTTTTATCAATCTTGAATTCGCTCTCGATTGTTATTTTTTCACCAAGAAATAAAGGAGATTTATATTTTATTGAAGTATTGATTAAAGGTAAATCAAAACCATTTTTAGTTAGTTCGAAATAACTTATACCTACTTCTGAAAGTGCATTTATTCGGCTTTCTTCAAGCCAATTAAAATATT
>MWOR01000057.1 GCA_002025865.1 Prochlorococcus sp. HOT208_60m_813I02
AATCTAAAAAATGAAATTATTTTCTGTGGATCTAACCTAAGTCGTCAAAAGTTTTAATGGGCGATACTGGATTCGAACCAGTGGCCACTACCGTGTCGAGGTAGTGCTCTACCACTGAGCTAATCGCCCAAATTGAAGAAATTTTTTATTCCCCTTATAAGAAAATAGCAGGTTGCGTTTCATTTTCTAAGTAATTTAACTTTCCATCGTTCTCTTTTGGTTATTTCTAAATTTAGAATTTCAATAAATCCTTTATTTTCAAGTTCTAGTTTGTCACCAATTTTTAGATTAATAGTTGGTTTATTAACTTTTCTTCCATTTAATCTGAGCATTCCATTTTCTATCCTTTCTATGATTTTGGTTCGTGATACCCTAAAACCAGCTGAAGCTATAGCATCTAATCTTGTTGAAGCCTCTACTGTATTGACAAGTTTTTTTGATCTTACAGCAGGTATTTGTAATTGATCCATACCTACTACATTAATTTTTACTTTTACGTCTCTCAAATAAAAAATCTTTTCATCTAGATGTTCAATATCTAAATTATCAATTATACCTTGCGCCCCCTTATCGCCAATAGTCCATATATCTCCTACTTTTATATTATTTACCCCATTTTCAATTAAGAGGGATCTAAAGTCGTCTTGTGAAGCATTATCAAATAAAAAATTGCCATTAATTTTTATTCCTTGAGCTGGAAAATTACTTTTTAGCGTATCCTCTTCAGGAACATTATCTCCTCTAAAGCAAGCTATCCTAGATCTTTGAGAAGAGGAAAATCCTC
>MWOR01000058.1 GCA_002025865.1 Prochlorococcus sp. HOT208_60m_813I02
CAAATCCAAAAATAGTAAGTCCTAAAATTATTGCTATCGATGGAGAACTTTCTCTCCATAATGCGACTCCTATCAAAGATGGTATGACCATTAATACGGCACTCCAAAATTGGATAGCTTTACGATCTGGACTTTCTTTCTGGCCCCACATCTTTCTAATTGCTGGAGCCGAAGCCTGAACAATTCCATAACCTATTACCCAGGCCCCAAGAAATAATCCTATCTCCATGTAGTCCCAACCAAATGCCATATCTAGGAATACTGGAAGAGCTACAACAAACCAAACATCTCTTGCTCCAAAAAGAAAGAATCTTGCTGCTGAAAGAATATTTATTGCATTTGATTTTGAAAAAAGATCATTAAAAGCTGGTTTGGTTTTCATCTTACCAATTTCTCTAGGCAAAATTAATGTCAATAAAAAGGCTAAGCAGAGTCCAAAACCCATAATTCCTACAGCATTATTGAATCCAAATAACTTATATAAAAGTCCACCCAAGAAAAAGCCAACTCCCTTAAGAGCATTTTTAGATCCAGTTAAAATAGCAACCCATTTAAAAAGTTGTTTTTGGCCAGTATCATTGCCATTACTTGTTTCTGTAACAACTGTCTTAACAGCACTTTTAGCACTCATTTTGTTTAAATCTTTTGCTATCCCACTGACTGCTTGAGCAACCATAACGTATACGACACTAAATATTACTGGCCAATCCTCCTTAACTGGAATAAGCATGAAAAGAGCAATGATTTGAAGGATAGTCCCAATCCATAAAGTAAGCCTTAAACCATATCTTGCTCCTATCCAACCACCATATAAATTAGTAATTATTCCAAAAAACTCATAAAAAAGGAAAAGTAAAGCAATTTGTAGAGTTGTGTAACCTAGCTCATGAAAGTGACCAACAACTAATAATCTTAATGCGCCGTCAGTAAGCGTGAACGCCCAATAGTTAGCTGTTACAACACTATATTGTTGAATATTAGATAACTTCATAAAGACATAAATTAAATTTCTTTTTTGATTACGTATTCAGTAAGATCTGCAAGTCTGCAGCTGTAACCCCACTCGTTGTCATACCAAGCGTATATCTTTAATAAATTTGAATTAACAACCATCGTCGATAAACTATCAACTATTGAACTTCTAGAGTCATTTACATAATCTGCAGAAACTAAAGGTCTTTTTTCGTAGCCAAGAATTCCTTTTAAATAAGTTTCTGAAGCTTCTTTAAGTGCCAACTTTACTTGTTCAACTGTCACTTTATTATTTAATTCAAAAACTGCATCTGTTAAAGAACCATTAAGTAGAGGAACTCTTACAGCATGGCCATTTAATTTTCCTTTTAATTCTGGAAAGATCTCAGCGATAGCTTTGGCAGATCCAGTGGTAGTAGGTATTAAACTTTGCATACATCCTCTTGCTCTCCTTAAATCACTTTTATAAAAATCTACTGGGACTTGAGTGTTCGTTACATCGTGAATAGTTGTAATAGCGCCATGTTTAATTGAAAAATTTTCATTAATTACCTTTACTATCGGAGCTAAACAATTTGTAGTGCAGGATGCTGCAGTTACTAATTTATGTTTGGAAGGGTCATAAAGACTTTGATTTATGCCATAAACAACATTAAGTGATTCAGCTGCTGCAACAATTCCTTTAACTGGACAAGCTACTATTACTCTTTTCATCCCTAGAGAATCAAAATAGGGATTTAGTTTGTCTGGCTTTTTATTCTTTCCTGTACATTCCAAAATAATATCTACAGAAGATTTTTCCCAAGGAACATCTAGGTAATTTTTAAAAGATGTGTAGGCTAATTTCTTTCCATCGATTATTATTTCTTCTTCTTTGACCTTTATATCTTTCACCCATCTACCATGGACTGAATCGAATTCGAGTAAATGCGCAGCGGCATTCGAATCTCCTGCTATCTCATTAATGTGAGTTATTTCTATATCAGCTCTATCCCATAATGCTCTGAAAACTAATCTGCCAATTCTTCCAAAACCATTAATTCCAATTTTCATAACTTTGAAATTTTCTACATAAATTATACATCAAAATAATTTGATGTATCAAGATGTTTTGATTAATGAAATCTTTTTTATTTAAGCTATATTTAGGAAAATTTAATTAATTTAAAATTGTTAGAAGATATTAGCAAAGTAAAAAAAGAAAATATATCTAAGTTGATGGTTTCATTTTCTGATCCTTTTAGGCTAGAAATAATTGACCTAATGATGGATGGAGAAGTTTGTGTTTGCGATATTATGAAATTAACTAATTTATCTCAATCAAGAATTTCATATCACATAAAAATTTTGAAGGAAGCTGGTCTTATTTCTGATAGACAAGAAGGTAGATGGGTCTACTACAGCCTAAATAAAGAGTCTCTCTTTTTGATCAAGGAATGGATAACTTCTTTGACAGATCATTCCTCGCATAGAAAACGTTCCTGCGAATAAGTTATACGTTAGATTTTATTAATTAACTTCTGATTCCCTGTCATAAGTCATTCCTGATTGTTCCATCCACTCAGCTTTAGTCTTGCAATTTTGTTTGTGATTAAAGATGTGAAAACCTTCAATAGTAATCATTATGGATAGAAGCAAAACAGGAATAAAAAATACAGGGGAAGATATTACTTCTTTATATTTGATTTGAGCAATGAATTCCCTGTATTTAAACATCCCCTTATTTTTTTATCTAATAAATAATATTCACCTATTGTTAAGTAAAGTTAAAGAAAAAAATTTTGAAGAAATTAAGAGAGGCTATGGAACGAATTGAAAATAATAATATCAATAAGTAAGAAACTATAGCGGTCTTAGAGCTGGCTTTGAGTCTGAGCTTTATATCGAGGGAGGAGTAGTTAAAACTAGACCAACTACAAAAGACGCAAAGGAATAAAGCATCCTTAATAAATTATTGTCCTAACAAGAAATAATTTCTATCATGCTTGTTAATTAACTCTGTATTTTGAGAAGGTTTCTACTGCCACTACTGGCTGCATTAGCTTTACCTACTTTTGTTAATGCTGAAGTTTCTGATGAAATGCATAAAAAATGTTTAGAAGCACGAGATTATGCAGGTTGTGTGAAAACTAATAAAAAACTATCTCACAAAAAAGATAAGGAAATTTCAGGGATTGGAATAAGGCTTTTTCTTAAATAAGCATTTGCTTGGACTAGCTCTTCAAATAGATAATCAAAAACCTTTCCATTATCACCAAGTTCAGTTGCTTTGTTATGATCCCTTTTTTTAAAGGTGCTTTTAAGTATTTTAGAGGGAATCGTATCCACTACTTAACCTCCTTTGCGACGAGGTCTTTCATCATCTCTTTCTTATATCTAGCTCCCTTTTGCTTCTTAGTTTCTGCGGAATGTTTAAGTAGTGCTTTTCTGCACTCCTCTAATCCATAAACACATTTCCCTTTTTCCTTTCCTTCACCTACTCGATAGAAGTGTTCTCCCGCTACAAATACATTCGCTTTTTTTAACTTATAAACAGTTCTTTCACTGCAATATAGATACTCAACTAACTTAGGAAGCTCTATCCAGTTTGTAGTAGTCATTAACCTTTGAAGGATTATTCTTCAACTCGTTATATGCAGTAAGAACAGAAGGATTCGTCATCACGAGAAATCCATTTACATTCACACCAGATTTCTCAAAGCAAATTAAATCCATTGCAATTCCAACTGAATCGTGA
>MWOR01000059.1 GCA_002025865.1 Prochlorococcus sp. HOT208_60m_813I02
AAAGAAAACTTCCAATAAAGAAAAAGAAAAATGACCTATTTAGTATTTCTAATGGAGTTCTTTTAAGTCTGTAAAATTTAATCTTTTTACTTTCCTCTTCAGTATCTTTCTGAAATTTACTTTCGTAGGAATTAATTATTTCTTCTTCTAGAACTTTTTCATACTCTAAATTATCAATTGGATCTCTTTGATCCTTTTTATTTGTCATTGGTATCAATACAGTACAAATATGGTAACTAATTTAAGGTATTTTAAAAAGTATCAAATTTTATCTGTTAACTGGAGCTATACGAACAGGTCATGGATCAAATACTAAGGCAATCAAACAAGTCTTTAATAAATTGTTAAGTGATGAGTATCAAGATAAAGCTCCATCACTTGGATTTGTCCCCTTAAAAGGAGATATTCTTGAGAAGTCAAGAGCTGCTGTAAAAAGAATCGGTAAATAAACCGTAAGATAATATTTAAAGGAGGAATTTATTTCCTCCTTTTTTTATGCAAACAAATATTTTGTCAAACCTAATATTAAAGAAAAAAGAATGAGTATGTATGTTGGAACTATTTTTAAAAAAGATAATAGTGTGGAGATTATAACTATAAAAATAGGGCTAATTAAAAAGTATTTTGATGAAAAACTATCTTCAATTAAATTAAATCCAGAAAAAATAAGTGCTCCTGGAATTGTATTGATCACTCCTTCGATAAAGTAATTAATCGATTTAATACTGTTTTTAATTAAGCCTTTTCCAAAAATAAAAATCAATAAAAAACTTGGTAAAAAAATTGCAAAAGTTGATATAAACGAATACTTTAAAGCTTCATTTATTCCTCCGACCGAAAACCCTGCTTTGTATCCAATAAAACTTGTAATTAATAAGACAGGACCAGGCGTTATTTGGCTAATCATTATTCCATCTATAAATTCATTATTTGTTAACCATCCTTGCGAAATAACATAATCACTCATAAGAGGAATGATTACTAATCCACCTCCAAAAATAAAAAGTCCCGTTTTAAAGAAGAAAAAAAACAGATTAAGATAATCTACTAAAAACTTTGAGTTTATAGACTCCCTTAAAAAATTATAAAACTTTGATATATCTAAAAAGACCGAGCTAATCAAAAATGAGGTTGTTGAAAATATAGATAAAGGGACCAAGCTATAAAAAATATTTTTGAATTTCTTTAAAAATATATTTATCAATCCTGCAATAGTAAGAATTGTTATGAGTGGAAATTGAATACTATTATATTTGGCAAATATAAGTAGAAATAATATTGAGCTAGAGAATAATATTCGATCAAACTTTAATCTTTTTTTTAATAGAACTAATGAGAATGAAAAAATTATTCCTGCAATAACAGGCGGATTAAAATAAATTAAATCTGTTAAGAATTTTGATCCAGAACCAATTTGCCAAAAAAAACTAAGAGCTAATACCGAAACGAATCCTGGGATAATGAAACTTATACCAGATATCAATCCACCAAGATAACCATTAATTTTAAGACCTATATATATTGCTAATTGAGTGGATATTGGCCCTGGAAGCAATTGACATAAACCAATACCTTTTTCAAAAGATTGGGTAGAGATTAATTTTTTATTATTTATAAGTTCATCTTCGAATAAAGAAATATGAGCATATGGTCCTCCAAAACTGAAAATACCAATTTTTAGAAAAATTTTTGCAAGTTCAATTAAGGATATTTTTGCCATTTAAATACTCTAATTTCTAAAAATTAGTTTTTATGGTGATGATAAGCTTTGTTTGATTGATGGTAATTTAAGACTCGAAATCCAAGATAATAATATTAGAAGTGATGAAAAATAAAGACAATATTGAAGACCAATACTCGGATTTCTCCCAATCATAAATAGTAAGCCAGATAGTAATGTTCCAACTAGTCTTCCAGCAGCATTTGCCATGTAATAGAAGCCAACATTTAAACTGACTTTTTCATTATCAGAGTAGGCCAAAATCATATAAGAATGTGTGGAGGAATTCATTGCAAAAACAAATCCAAAAATAGTAAGT
>MWOR01000006.1 GCA_002025865.1 Prochlorococcus sp. HOT208_60m_813I02
ATTTATTAAGTGAATTTGAAAAAATAAGTATTATTTACTAAATTCATTTTGGACCTAGTTTAACTGCTAAAAAATTAGTATTATTTTCATTGACAAAGAACTAATGAAACATTAATTTTGATTATTTAATATTAAATTTTAAAGGCAATCTTCTTAAAAAATCAGCATAAAAACTGATTTACTTTTCAGTAATTTAGTTAGATGATTAAAAAGTACTCTTTTAGATTCTCAAATGAAATCAGTAATTATTTGGCTTTCGAAAATGTTTGAAAGTATGGCAAATGCTTTTATGCATCCTTTAAAGAATGACTTGCCTCCATCTATTGGAACTCATGCATATAGTAGTATTCCTTTAAAGAGAAAATTGAGAAGAAGGTTTAATTAGGTATTAACTTATGGGAATTAATTTTTCATTTTTATTATCCCA
>MWOR01000060.1 GCA_002025865.1 Prochlorococcus sp. HOT208_60m_813I02
AAGAATAGTTGAGCATATTTCAGCAATATCTTCAGGTTGTGTCATGCTTGATTTGTCTAAAGAAGAGATATTTTGGGTTACTTTGGAATTTAATTTGTATTGCTTATTTTGCATACTTTATATTTGATGATTACTGGTTTGAAAAAAGTTTGATAGAGTTTGGAAACTCTACAGGTGTAGTTGCTTCAGGATTACTTCTCTTAAGGCTTGCAGATCCCAAAAATATTTCTAGAACTCTCCCAATTTTTACATCAAAACAGCTATTCGCACAATTAATTCTATCAGGGGGATTTTTCACAGTTTTGGCACCTTTGATGATTGCAAAAATTGGAATAGATTATTGGACAGAAATTTGTGCTGTAATTACATTTGTAATTCTTCTTATTGCATATATTTTTAATAAAGGAGAATTGAAAAAATCTCTTTAATAACTCTAGAATATTCTTATAATAATTTTTTTATTTTTTAAATGTCATTTGCTTCCTACGATATTCCGCCTCAAGAAAATAAAGGCAAGTGGTTTAGGAGTCATTTACTTGGGAGGGAAATCGAACTCGGTGAATTATATAGTCTTGGTTCAAATGATTTGGATTTGCTTATGGCTGAGACTGCTGAAATAAGAAGCGACCTTGATTTTAAAGAAAAGAATATTGGTAAATTTAGAACTGCAGGATATTTTTTGGAGTTAGCACGGATAATTGAGAAAAGGAAGTTATTAGAAAGCTAATTTGAAGGAAAATAATTCTTTCTAGAATTTGGTTCCCATAATTCGTACTTATACATTAAGGATTTAAATTTTCCATTATTTTCAAAAGAATCCAGCCAGTTTTTTATTGAGGGTTCGAAATAATCTGTCCTTTTTTGACTTTCACAAGCGATTCTAAATTGTCTTATAAAAGGCCAAATAGACCAATCAGCGATTGTGGGGCTATCTCCAAAAAAGTATTTGTTTTCTGCAAGTAGTTCGTTACACCTCTTGATGAATTTAATCGCATTTGTGAAATGAAATTCTTCATTAATATCGTTATATCTTGTCGAATATTTAAATCGATCTAAGTGATATTTGAATTCGTTATCGTTTTCATTAATTATTTCAAAAATATCTTTCTTTTTATTATCAGGTAAATAAATTAATTTAATGCCCCCCCTTTTT
>MWOR01000061.1 GCA_002025865.1 Prochlorococcus sp. HOT208_60m_813I02
TCCCATGGCAGTTGGGAGCAAAGTTTTACTTTAAATGTCTTTTTGATGGAGATGCTTCGTCTAATCTTCTTAGCTGGAGATGGGTCGGAGGATTGCAAACGAAGGGAAAACAATATCTTTTTTCATCATCAAACCTTAGAAAGTTTTCAAATAATAGATTTAATGTAGAAAAAATAAGTAATCAACAAATTTTTCTTGAAGAATCTAATCAAATACCATTTGAAGATGAGATTTATAAAAATGATATGGATCCTAAATCAGATAATCTGATTATGTTTGAAAATGATCTGCACCTTGCAACCCTTAAAAATTTACTTCCAAGCTATAAAAAAGTATTTATTATCCTTTTAACAAATGAACAAAGACAAATTAAATTGTCTGAATCTGTTTTGAAATTTAAACAAGATTTGGTCTCTGAATTTGTAGAGCAATTTGATAATGTTGAACAGATTGATCCTTATTCACTGGAAAATACTTTTAAAAATATCTTCGAAATAGACATTATTTATCCTGGAGTGGGAGAAAATTATGATTTTATAACTGAGTTTAAAAATTTACACCATAAAAAAATTTTTAATCTTGTGAGGGATGAAGATTTATTTGCTTGGAAATTTGCTAAAAAAGGTTTTTTTAAATTTAAAGAAAATATTCCAAAAATAAATCAAAGAATATTAGAAAATTTTTCAAAAAATAATCTTTAACTTAGTTGGATTCTTAATCAGAAAATAACCCTTTCAGTCAGTAGGTATAAATACTTATTTAGGTGCGACTTTTGCTGTTTAATCCACGATGGATACTGTGACTAGTTATTTTTACTTAAGGATAATTATTTTATAGTGCTTTCAACAATTCTTACTAAGTCGTTTAGCAAAGATACTGCTTTATTAATTCTTAGAGTTATAACTGGAACTGTTCTAATACATCATGGCTATGAGAAATTAGCAAACATCGAAAATTTCGCTGATGCTTTTGTAAGACCATTACATCTTCCATTCCCAATATTTTTGTCATACATAGCGGCTTTCTCAGAAATAGGGGGTAGTTGGTTACTAATTATCGGCTTAGCTACAAGATTCGGAGCTTTGGCAATTGTAGGAACAATTTCTGTAGCTATATATCATGCACTTGTTACTTCTGGTTTTAATATTTTCTTACTAGAACTTTTACTTTTGTATTTTGCTTCGGCTACTTCAATTGCATTAACAGGACCTGGTAATTTTTCTTTAGACGAAGTGATTATAAGAATTTTGAAATCAGAAGAGGAAGAGGAAATTATATCGTCAACAAAATCAAAAAATTCTAAGGAAGTTGAAATTAAAGAAGAAACAAATAAAGGCGGTTTATTTCAATTTCTGCAAGCCAACATACTCTCAGATACTTCAAGCTAACTTTTTAGGATAAAGGCTATTGATTAGCTCTAACCTTTTGCGATAAATGTTTCTCTTCTCAAGTTTTATCTTGATTGTTGCTTCAGAAAGACTTATAAACAGCCCTATAGCAGTTACCCAAGATAAAAAAATAAAAGGGTCTTCAGGAGTTTCTGAGAAATTCATATGAATAATACTTCTTTTTTTAAACTGACTGAATAATATATGTTTTTCAACCTAAATATACAATTTAGAAATATTTAAGGATTAATTTCAACTTTTTCCCATTTCTTAATCTTTTCCCAAAGATATCTTTTATGAACAGGTTGTTCTAATTTAAGAAGATCTACTGAATCGATTTCAAAATTGAGAACTACAAAATTTTCTGACTTGGGTTGATTGGATAATATTTCATGAGCAGATTGGACTTTTGGGTTTATTTTCTTTCCAGGAGATCCCCAAAACCAAGAAGATTTTGATTTTTCTGATAATAAATCCCAATAATTTTTGTTATCACTTAATTCACGTATTTTTCCTTTGAATCTATATTGAGATTTGGTTTTCAAAAAGAACCATAATATTTCTGCGTTAGGGTTAAATTTTAAATGCCCAATTTTTTCACTTCTTCTATCTGTGAAAATAATCATTGAACTATCTTTATGCCATCCTCTGAAAACAACTGTTCTTAATCTTGGCTCATTTTCTTCGCTGACTGTTGCAAGCTGTATCCATCTATTAGAGGGTGATTTGCTCTCTTTTTTTATAGAAGATTTTAAATCTTGCCTCCAACTGGGTAAGTTATTATTAGGCATTTAATTTAGGC
>MWOR01000062.1 GCA_002025865.1 Prochlorococcus sp. HOT208_60m_813I02
AATAAAGATACATAAATAGGATAGGAACTCAATATTTTTCAAGAACTGCATAATTATTGCTACAAATAATAGAGAATTTTCTTTTTATAAGAAATCGATTATTTACTTGGGTTATAGTTCCGAAAGATAAACAGTCATTTAAAAAAAGAAATTAATTTATGGAAAATAGACAAATTAATTTTTTTAAATCAAAAGACTTTAATACCGTTCTTAAGCCATTTAAAAAAGGAACGGTAGTAAAAATTGACTCGTTTGATATTAGAGAAAATCAAAAAGATTTAAATATAGGTTTATTTGGTTGGTATGCAATTTGTCCCTCTAAAGAACTAAAAAAAAATAAGCTTTATTATTTTTCACTCTATGATGAGCCTCTTGTTCTTTATAGAGATGAAAATAAAAACGTTAGGTGCATTAAAAATATTTGTCCACATAGAGGGGCCTCCTTTTTTGGAGGGACATTATCAGATGGAGTAATAACCTGCCCATATCACGGAGCTAAGTTTTCATCTGGAGGAAGTTGCCAAAATCTCGACAGAATAACATGTCGCCATATAGTTGATAATAACTACGATAACTACGCCAAAAGAATTCATTTATCTCAATACAAAACTTCAGAAAAAAATGGATATATTTTTGTACATTTTTCTAAAAAATCTGAGACTGATTTAAATTATATAAGTGAAGATACACCTATAAGTAACTACGAATTATATGAAAATGGTTTTTCACATAAGGATTATGTCTTTGAGGAGGTTTTAGTCGACTTCAAATGTGATTGGTCAAGGATTATTGAAAATCACCTAGATATCCTTCATATCTTTTGGGTTCATGGCGATACAATCCCAGATAAAGATGTGAATAAAAACGTATTAGTTAGTTTTAACCAGAAAATTAATATTAATCCTAAATACGTTGAAAGTATTTATTATTACAAGAATGCCCCTACAAAAGAATTTATTCGGATAAAATACTTACCTCCAGGAAGGATATTAATTTACAAAGGCGATCCTTCCTCATCAAGATATTTACAAGTTTTAGATCATATTCCTCTAGGAAACAACAAAGCAAGAGTGATAGTGAGACACTACAGGAAATTTCTACAAAATAAACTGCTTAATAATCTCTTATTATTTAAAGAGACTCAAAGAAAGATTTTTTATAAGATATTCGATGAGGATTATATGATTTTAAAAACACAAACATATAATCACGATATGGGATTTATAAGTAAGGATGAAATAAAATTATTGGGAGAAGACAGGATAATAAATTATTTTTGGAAGTGGTACAAGAAGTCTGAAGATAAAGATGAACCATGGAAAAATATTAACAAAACACAAAATCTTGATGTATATGACAAAGTGATTTTGAAATATCCTCCTGAGATAAAGAAGTTAGAAATTGCAAATAATATGGATATTATTAGAAAAACATTTGTAAGATTTGCTGCTCCGCTTATATTTTTTATATTAATAATATAATCTATGAAGAAAGTAGATAGACCTTCATGGTTGAATTGGCTTTATCTCTTTATATTTATTTTAAGCTCGATTCAATTGATTATATTTTGGAGTAATAAGTTTTAGTGTTTAATAAATTTTGGTTTGACGCAAAAAATATAAATTGTTTTAAAAATGGCTTTAGAGTAATTAAAGATTTAAATTTAAAGATATCGTATTCAGAAAATGTAATACTAATTGGTCCAAATGGTTCAGGTAAATCATCCTTAATTGAAATAATTAATAGAAACATATACCCAGTAGTAGCTAATGAATCGAAACTGAAGATATTTGACAAAGAACTTATAAATTTATGGGAACTAAGAAATAAAATAAGTACCGTAAATAATGATATAAAAAATAGAATAAATCCAAATTTACCAGTTTTTGATTTAATTTTAAGTGGACTATATGGGAGATATTGTTACGTTCAAAAAAAATCTGAAAGAGATTCTTATAAGGTAGAAAAAATCATGAAGAAAATGAATATTTCTAATTTATCTAAAAAGAATTTTTCCTATTTATCAGATGGAGAAAAACAAATTTCTCTCATTGCACGGGCGTTAATCAAAAAACCGAAAATATTAATCCTAGATGAACCAATTGCAAATTTAGATTATAAATCAAAGTTTTTTGTAATTGATAAAGTTAATGAATTATCAAATTTAAATACGAAAATATTATGCGTCACTCATGATATTTCAACGATTACGAAAATTTATGACCGGGTCATAATGTTAAAAGATGGCAAAATAATCGCTGATGGAGATCAAAATAAGGTTATGACTAGTGAAAATTTTAATAAGTTATTTAGTATTCAAGTAGAGGTAACTAATAATAATGGACTTTGGAATATAAACAGATTATCTAAATAACAATTATAAAAATAGCTATCGCAATAGCAAGAAATACTAATTTTTTACTTTTTAAAAATGAAGAGGATTTATTTTTAAATGAAGAAGATCCGCATTTAGAACATACAATCTTACCTCCTAAAGATCGGTCTGAGACGAATGAGGAACTTCCACAATTAAAGCAAACTCTATTTACACTCATTTAAAATAAAATATTTAGCAATTCTACCTAAATTATATTCCTAAATACTATGTAAAGAAAAACTTCAAAAATGCGATGATAATGAGAATCTATTGCAATAAGCAATTTTTTCTGGCATAATTGATAATAATTCTCATTATCAAACTTTAATAAATGAATTTCCATAGTTATGGGGAATCTCCGTCAAAATCAGTAAGGATAATAACTGGACAATCCGTATTAATAGATCCTTCATCAAGACCAAAAGGGACATGCCTAGAAGTTGAAAGTGGAATTGCAAGAGTTTATTGTCCATGTGAAGAAACTGAAGGAATGACACTCGCATTTTTACAATCAGGAGATCAATTAAGAACCGACCTTTTATGTAGCGAGGGTGTCTGCGTTGAAGCACTAACAGATTTGTCTTTTCACAGCAATGTAAATATTGATGAGAATATTGGTTTCGATTCAGTAAATGAATGGACTTTACAACTCCTTAGGATTAGACACTTAGGAAATGCAGAACAGCGATTACAAGCGCTGTTTGCAATACTAGTAAATCGTCTAGGTAGAAGATGTGGTGAATGGTGTGTGTTACCTTTTAGGTTAACTCATGAAAGGATTGGTGAATTAATCGGTTCTACACGAGTAACATCAACAAGATTAATTTCTAAATTAAGATCATCTGAGTTATTAATAGCTCCTATTGGAACCCAAACAGTTAGTGTTGCTCCTTCTTTTATTGAAACATCGCCGCTATAAAAATATGAAGGAATCACATTCACTTACTAACAACTTGTTAATGGAAATTGAAGTTTTATCGAATAGACTCAGAAATATCAAGCAATCCTACAAATCTACAGAAAATAAAACTTTGAAGGGAAGGTTATTTTCTGAAAACAAAAATCTTTTTAAAAGAGTTAATGAGATTTATAAAATAGCTGAGCTCTTAAATAAAAATAATACTGAGAAAACTACCTTTTCTAAGTTACTTATTGAAATGACGAAAAGAACATTGAATGAAAATAAATTTGAAAGTAATCTATTTTTTC
>MWOR01000063.1 GCA_002025865.1 Prochlorococcus sp. HOT208_60m_813I02
CCTGGTAGAAATTTTCTATTTAGTTATTCTAAAGAAAAAAAATTTAGAGATGATACCTCCTCACAACCTTCTGGTGATGACGAATAAGTTTTATATATATGAAAGAATCAATTTTTTCTAAAAAGAGAATTTTATTGCTTGGTAGCGGCGAGCTAGGAAAAGAATTAGTAATAGAATCCAAAAGATTAGGGTTAGAAGTTATTGCAATTGATCGATATGAAAAAGCACCTGCAATGCAAGTTGCTGATTATTCAAGAGTAATTGATATGGGAGATAAAAATATTTTAAAAAATGTTATAAAAGAATTTAAGCCTGACTATGTTGTCCCAGAAATAGAGTCACTTTCAATTGAAGCCCTAAAAGAACTAGAGGATGAAGGATTCAATATTGTTCCCAACGCCAGAACTATAGAAATTACAATGAATAGAGATAAAATTAGAGACTTAGCCTCTAGAGATTTAAAAATAAAAACTGCAAAGTTTGATTATATTTTTGAATTTGATGATTTAGAAAAAAAAGCTGATGAAATTGGATTCCCACTTTTACTTAAGCCTTTAATGAGCTCTTCAGGAAAGGGACAGAGTTTGGTTGAAACAAAAAATGATTTACAAAATGCTTGGAAACAGGCACAAGCAAATTCAAGAGGAAAGGTCAAAGGTGTAATTATTGAAGAATTTATTAATTTTGATTTTGAGTTTACTCTTCTAACTGTAAGAAAAGAAAATGGTGAAAATATTTTTTGTTTACCAATTGGACATCTTCAATCTAATGGAGACTATCAATGTAGTTGGCAACCTATTGAGATCAAGGAGTCCTTAATTATTGAAGCTAAGAGAATGACAAGTAGAATATTAAATAACCTTAATGGAGCTGGATTATACGGAGTAGAGTTTTTTATAAAAGGAAGTGAGGTTATATTTTCAGAATTATCTCCAAGACCACACGACACTGGTATGGTTACATTAGTTAGTCAAAATATTAATGAATTTGAATTACATTTAAGGGCTTTTTTAAATTTACCAATACCGCGTATAGATCTAATAGAACCCTCTGCAACCAGAGTAATACTCTCTAATCAAGAGTATCTAAATCCTATTTATGAAGGTCTTAATGAAGCATTAGAATTTGAAAAGACTAAAGTGCTAATATTTGGCAAACCACTATCCAGAAAAGGCAGAAGAATGGGTGTTGTTCTCTCATCAAATTCTGACGTTAATATAGCTAGAAAAAATGCAGATCAAGCTGCTTGTAAAATAAAAGTTAGTACTAAATAAATATTAAATAAAAATAACGAAAAAAATACTTATTTCCTTTGTTTTTATTCTATGTCTCTCTAGGTATTATTTGAGTATGTTTTCTATTTCGAAATGATTGAAAATTATAAAGGTTGGGACATAACTTTAAATTGGGATAATAAAGATTATCTCGAGAGGGATAATACTAAAAGTAATTTTTTTAATCAAAAGGATAAATGGATTGGTGTTCACTTAAATGGTGAAAAAATCTATGGTTCTTCTCTAAAAGAAATTAGACATATTATTGATTATCCTAGTTTGCATGCAAAGTCGTTTAAAAGATTTTTTTAATTATCCTGATTATTTTCATTATCTTCAATAAGTTCATTAGCAAGTTTTCTCAAATCTCCCTTAATAGAGACCCATGTAAAGGCGATTATAAAAATTGAAGCAGATATTACTACAGTGATTTTTTCGACAGGGGACATCCCAAGCGCAATAGCAAACATTTCAAATCAAATACTAATTTTTAATTATATTGAATTTTTTTAAATAGTTAGAATCAATTTTTTTTTTGCAATGATATTTAATTATTAAAAATATAATAAATAAAATAAAATTAAATTACTTATTTATTTATTGTTTCTGATTTCAATTTTATTCAGTAAGATTAAATTATGGAAAAAAAAAAGTGCCCCCAATGTAAAAATTTAATTTTAAAAACTTCCCCAACATGTTTATATTGTGGCAGACCTAATAAATTTATAACTAAGGAATACGTAAATAAAAAGTGGATTAATGATAATAATAAAAATGTGATTGATTATATTTTTATAAATAAGTATCTCGTATTTATTTTATTTCTAATATTTACAATTGTTATTATTATATTTAATTAAATAACATCAATTAATCAATCTAATATTGCATCTAATACTTCTTTAGTATTTGTTGATAGTTTATTTTTTTTAATCTGCTTTATTGTTTCTACCATATTACTTTTGTAAGGTTCTGAATAACAATTGTATCTACTAAATACTTTCACAAATCGGGAAATTACGATTGGATTTAATTTATCAAA
>MWOR01000064.1 GCA_002025865.1 Prochlorococcus sp. HOT208_60m_813I02
TGCTATATCTCTATTCCAAATAAATCCAACAATATTATGAATGATTCATTTGTTTCTACCAACCAGAATACAGAAATAGATTCTATTAATTCATATTTCGAGTGTATTACTGAATGCAGCATTGTGGATGGTCATCAAGAATGTATTACTCGTTGTTTAGAGGTTCATTTAAAGGGAGGTGACCAAAATGAATAAAAAAAATTCACCTCAAAGGAAAACAACTTTAAAGTGGAACTCGAATGGAGAGCTTTCCGAAATTGATATGTTAAGAATTTTAGAAAAGATATCATCACATGATCTTAATCAATGTGAATTAACAAGCGATTCTGATCGATTTTAAAATTAATTATTTCTAGATCTTTTTAAATTATTAATTACGCAAAAATTTGATACTAATATTAAAAATATTACTATTAAGTAGTATTTTTAATGATCTGAAGTAAGACTAGATTTAAAAATTTCCCTTTCAATTTTTACCAATGCTGCTGAGAAAAAAGCAGCTTTTGGGATTTTAAGATATCAATTTTTAATTAAACAGATTTCAATCAAGATTTTGAACATTTTCACAATATCTTAGGCTTTATTTTAAAAAATTAATTTTTAGAAATCTTACCTTTTTTAAAGAATGTTTTACTAATTTCTTTTTTTGTTAGTTGAATCGGTTTTACTAAACCTGAATCACCATGAGTTGGACAATAATACGTGATTAGCATCCACTTTTTTTCGTCATCCATAACTAGTCTCTTTTAAGTAATGGTTAATTAAATAGAATGAATTATGAAAAAATTGATTTTTTTTAATCTTTTTTTCTTTTTTACTTAATAATTTATAAAAATATTGAATCTACTCTCACAAAATAGATATAAATACGCATGACTTTGAGTAAAAATCCTGCTATTTATTAACTACTAATTAAGTAGAA
>MWOR01000065.1 GCA_002025865.1 Prochlorococcus sp. HOT208_60m_813I02
GGTCAAATGGCAATTTCTGATCTACTTTGTGAGAGTTTGAGAAAAGAAATAGATATATGCAACGAACTAGAAAATTATGATTGCTTAAATCCTGAACTAAATTCATTACGCCCAATATTGAAGAAACAAAAAGTTCTTTCAAATATTCCAAAGAAAGATGAATTCCTTATAGAAATATATAAAACCAAGGATTTATCAAATCTTTTTGTTTTCACACTTGATGGCAAATTTGTAAATGAGGGAATTGCATTTTTATGGGCTTTGAGATTAGCAAAATTAAAAAAATCTACATTTAGTATTACTGCCAATGATTTTGGATTCAGCTTAACTACCGCAGAAGATTATGATTTTTCCATAATAAAAAAAGAAGCTGATTACTTTTTGAATAACAAAAAATTAGAAGAAGATCTAGAAAATGCAATTAATTTTTCAGAATTAACAAAACGTAGATTTAAAAATATTGCCCAAATAAGTGGACTTGTAAATCAAAATAATCCAGCCAAAACAAAAACCTCATCTCAACTTCAAATAAGTTCAAGTCTTTTCTATGATGTCTTTACTAAATATGAAGAAGGCCATCTTTTGATAAAACAATCGCATCAAGAAGTTAAAGAATATCAATTAGAAAATAAAAGAATATCTAAATCATTAGAAAGATTAAAACATTTAAAAATGCTATTAAACGAGATTAAAACTCCAACTCCTTTTGCTTTCCCTTTATTAGTTGAAAGACTTAAAAATACTTTAAGCAATGAACCAATAGAAAAAAGAGTAGAAAAACTTATAAAAAAATATAGTGATTAAATGAAAAAAAGTTCTTTTAAATTTTGTTGGGAAGATACATTTTTAGAGATGCTTCCTTCAAGAGCGTTATTTTTGCCGCAAACAAAAGAGTTGCTAATATGCGATATTCATCTTGGGAAAGCTGAGTATTTTCAGCAAAATGGTATACCTCTTACCAATAATTCAGATGAAAATAATTTCGCAAGAATAAAAAAAATAGTAAAAAAATATACTCCTGATAAATTAATAATTTTGGGAGATTTATTCCACAGCAAATATTCAATAGATAAAAATCTTCAAAGAAAAGTTGAGGAACTTCCTGAACTACTAAAAACTAACGTTGAACTAGTCCTAGGAAATCACGATACGGGTTGCAATATTAAAAATATTAAAATTTTTGATATTAGAAAAACTAAAAATAT
>MWOR01000066.1 GCA_002025865.1 Prochlorococcus sp. HOT208_60m_813I02
TTTTTACTATGGTGGGCATTAGATAAATCTTTTCCAAAAGTTCATGCGTTTGATGCAACAATCTTGAATTACTTGAATTTACCTGACTGGGCACTTTCATTTATTGGCTTTGGTCAATAGACTGCTAAAAGTTATAATTTATTTCATAACACTTGTCGAGTAATGAATAAAGCAGTTCATAATAAATCCAAAATACTATACCAATTACAAAAATTAAGAAAGCTATCTCAGCCGTTTTTTCTTCCCATAGATCAATGTAATGGATTCCAATTTATATGGCTTTTGATTTCTCTTTTATTTTGTGTTGGTGGAGTAGTACTTGTTGGTCTTACAGGAATAATAAGTTTTTTTGAAAGCTTTCAACCAATTTTTCTTGAAAAGTATTTCGGAGGTGTGGTAAGTACTGTCAATTCAATTTGGGCTGGGAGTTGGGGATTGCTTTTCTCTGCATTATTTCTAATTGGATCAGGAAGCTTTTTTAGCTTAAGACGTCAATTAAAAAACCGAAGATGGTTACATTGGTTATTCCTTGCGATAATTGTATTAATGCTTTTAGCTGTAAACGGAATAAACGCAGGTATTGGATTCATTGCAAGAGATTTAACAAATGCTTTAGTAGAAAAACAAGAAGATGGATTTTATCGGATATTGGGGATTTACGCTTGTTGTTTCGCTGTGGCTCTACCAATACGGGTTTCCCAAATATTTTTTACATATAAGTTAGGAATAATCTGGAGGGAATGGCTTTCAAAAAGTCTAGTCAAAGATTATATGACTAATAAAGCTTATTACCAGTTAAATCCCAATGATGAAGAACAAACCGATGTAGATAATCCCGATCAAAGAATCACAGATGATACCCGAGCTTTTACAGGGCAAAGTCTCTCTTTCACATTAGGTATTTTTGATGCCCTACTAACATTTTCACTTAATATTCTTATTTTATGGAGTATTAGTACAACACTTACTTTTTCTTTATTTGGTTACGCCGCATTTGCAACTTCTATCCTCTTAATTGCTGGAAAAAATCTTGTAAAGATTGACTTTGATCAACTCAGATATGAAGCAGATTTTCGATATGGCTTGGTACATATTCGAGATAATGCTGAATCAATAGCTTTTTACTCTGGGGAGAATCCTGAGCGAAGTGAAACTGAAAGACGCTTAGGAGAAGTGGTGAGAAACTTTAATTTACTGATTATATGGAGAGTAATAATAGACGTCATGAGAAGGTCCATTAA
>MWOR01000067.1 GCA_002025865.1 Prochlorococcus sp. HOT208_60m_813I02
GCCGTTAAAACATTTCTAGAAGATGAAGGCTTTGAAATATTTATTGCAGTTGATGGAGAGGATGGTTGGGAAAAAGCTCAAACAGTTTACCCTGATTTGATAATTAGTGATGTTATGATGCCTCGAGCCAACGGTTATGCTTTATTAGAAAAAATTAGAGAGGATGAAAAATTAGGAGGAACTCCAGTTATTTTTCTAACTGCAAAAGGAATGACCCTAGACAGAACCGAAGGTTATCTTGCAGGAGTTGATGATTATATTTCCAAACCTTTCGATCCCGATGAATTAGCTGCAAGAGTTAAAAATGTAATCAACAGACAAGAACGTTTATTAAAAGAAGCGGCACGATTCGCAGATATTGATGTAAGCAAAATGGCAAAACAAATTACTGAAATAAAATCTATGCTCACAGACCAAAACCAGACTAATCCAGAAAATAAAATAAATCTTCCTAGTTTTACTCCAAGAGAAGCAAGTGTGCTTCAACTAGTAGCAGAGGGACTGATGAATAAGGAAATTGCAAGACAGCTTGAAACATCTATTAGAAATGTTGAGAAATATGTAAGTAGACTTTTTATCAAGACAGGAACATCTAGTAGAACCGAATTAGTTCGTTATGCACTTGAAAATCATTTAGTAAAATAAATTATTTAATTTTTTCGAATTCAATTAGTTTTGAAAAATAAAAAGGAGCTTGATTTAATTTCTTTTTAACCACTTTAAATCCTCTTTCTTTAGCAGCATTAATAATACCCTTTTCTTTCAATGTATATGCTCTTGTAGTTTTACTTGGCCCAGGAAATAATTTTCCAATATTTTTTAGAACAGCAAGAACTGGAGTAAAAGGAGCAAAGCTAACGATTAGTTTTTCTTTGCTTAAATCGCACAAATGTTGAACCATTTCTTCTGCTACCGGTTGAGGATAATGAATAAATACGTCCAAACAAATTACAACATCAAATAGTCCTTTTAATTTTTCCAGATCACAGACTTCATATTTGATTTTACCTTGATTCAAACCTAATTCTTTAATGCGTTTCTTGGTTTCTTTAATCATTTCAGAAGAAATATCGCTCACCTGTAGTGCTTGTATGCCAAGTCTTAGTAAAGGTATGGAAAGACTTCCTACACCACAGCCTGCATCACAATAACTTTTTTTTGTTAGTTCAGGATAATTTTGGATGCATGAGACTACATCATCTACAGTTTTTTGATGTCCTTTCCTAATATTTTTCTGAACTGTATTAATTTCATCTGATTTGCTATAAATTTTATTCCATCTTTCAAAGCCAGTACCATTAAAATACTCTCTAACTTCACTTTTTTCGATAATCTTATTTGACTTCATAATATTCTATGAAAATTAATTCTTTTTATACTAACTAACTGGCGCCAAATTAATTGCACGCCATTATAGGAAAGAATTGATTTGTTATTTTGTCAGAATTGAATTCTAAAGATATTTATAAAGTTGCTGTCGTAATGGGTAGTGATTCAGATCTAAAAACATTGAAACCATCCGTTGATATTTTAAGAGAATTTGGAATAAAAACCGAAGTTTGCATACTATCTGCCCATCGAACACCTATTGAAATGATGGAATATGCTAAAAATGCAGAATCAGAAAACATAAAAGTAATAATTGCCGGGGCTGGTGGTGCTGCTCATCTTCCAGGAATGCTTGCATCCATAACGTGCATTCCTGTAATTGGAGTACCAGTAGAGAGTAAGACACTTAAGGGGGTTGACTCTCTTTTATCAATCGTTCAAATGCCCGCTGGAATTCCAGTCGCAACAGTTGCAATTAATGGAGGGCAGAATGCTGGATTATTGGCCATAGAGATGATCAGTTTATTTGATGAATCCATAAAGAAAAATCTAAAAGAATTCAGAGAAAATCTTCATACACAAGTAAGAACTAAAAATAGTAAGTTATCAAATATTGGACCTGACAATTATCTTCAAAATAAATGAACTAATATTTTTCTATTAGGCCTTGTTAAGAAAGTTTTCTTTTTTAAGGTAGTTAATAATTTTTTCAACGGAATCATTTAAATCTAACGAACCTGTATCAACAACAATTTCGGGATTAAGAGGAGCTTCATATGGACTAGAAATCCCTGTGAACTCCTTAATTTCACCCAAACGGGCTTTCTTATAAAGACCTTTAGTATCCCTATTTTCGCAAACTGCGATATCAGCAGCACAATAAACTTCAATAAAATCCTTAGATCCAATAATTTTTCTCACCTTATCTCTATCGCTAATAAATGGCGAAACAAATGCTGTAATAGTTATTATCCCAGCATTCATAAATAAATTCGCAACTTCGCCAATTCTTCTTATATTTTCTTCTCTATCTTCATCCGAAAAACCAAGATCTTTACATAAACCGTGTCTAATATTATCTCCATCCAACACATAAGTCGAAAAACCATCCAAGTGTAAAACTTCATTTAATGCATTGGCCAAAGTACTTTTACCAGAACCAGATAAACCTGTAAACCAGATAACCATACCTTTATGACCTCTCATTTTCTCTAACTTTTCTCTATCAATAGTTAAGTTATGCCACTTTATATTGGTTGACTTTGTTTGATTTTGTTCTTTCATTTTTTACTTCATCAATTTTTTTCTTTAT
>MWOR01000068.1 GCA_002025865.1 Prochlorococcus sp. HOT208_60m_813I02
GTTAGAGATTTTAGGTCTAGAAATAGTGGCAATCATTTAGTAATTCTGCAAATTGCTTTGGAATTTAACCAAAATTTAATCACTTTTCTACTGTAAATACTGGAAGTCAGTATCGTGAGCTCTTTTTGAAGGTACTATGTAATATTATTTTTCAATTGCATATTGCCATTCGTTATTTTGAGATAAACTTTTCTCTCTTAGTAACTGTAATTTCCTACTATTTATTTTTATAACTATCCCATTAGTTGGATATTTCGCAAATATTTTTTTCTCTAACCAATTTTTTTTATATATTTGGATTTCGCTTGTATGATTTGTGAAGTAACTGTCAGGGGTGCTGAAGCCACATTTTTTAAGATAGTTAAGGGTTTCGTATTGATTAAGTCTTCCATTAAGTATTTGGAAACAGCAAAAGCAGAGACTTTCTCCAATCCTTTTCTTATCATTGAGGTATTTTCTTGTAATTCTTTTGGAAATGCCGGCAACTTGGTTTGTAGCGTATAGTTCACCTCTAATTTGAAAATCTCGTTTGATAGGAATACAATCGGGGACATTTTTAATTTGTTTAATTTTGCTTGAGACATCAAATCCTTTTTTTGTAATAGCTTTATTAAACTTGCCATCTATATATCTAATTGCAATAGCACAACCATCAATTTTTGGTTGAATGCATAATCTTATTTTTGTTAATAAACTTTCCAAAAATTCTTTATGGTTTCCTTTGGCTAATTTTGGCAAAAGTTTATTATTTTTTTGATTAAAAAAGTCAGGCTCTGGATCAACAGGAATAAAGAGCTTTTCAAGTTGCTTAAATGCATCATCCGAAATTATGCCTTCACCTATTCTGTATTGTTCATCTAGATACTTAACATTTCTCACTAATAAATTATTCATATTAATTTTGATAAATATTTAAAAATCTTTTAGAAAAAATCATTTAAATAAAGATTTGAAAATTAAAATTAGATCTAAAAAGTAATGGACCACTAAATATCCTCCTACGCAGANAGCGATTTAAGAGTANAAAATGCACTGATCAGACGTTTAAATTAAATACTTCAATCAAACATATTTACTTAAAAGTGAAATAGAAAATTTTAAGGATTAATTTGTAGGCAAATTTTTGAGATTTCTATCAATACAAAAAAAAATTTTTTAGAGTTACTAGAAAATGTCATTTTTATTAAAAGCTCAAAATACCTGGGAAAATTTTGCGAAATACAAAATTAATGATTATGCAAAATTAAGAAATTTTGATTTTGGGCCAAATAACGAAAGTCCAGTATCAAAATTATCGCCTTTCATTGCTCATAGAATATTATC
>MWOR01000069.1 GCA_002025865.1 Prochlorococcus sp. HOT208_60m_813I02
CTGCTGGTCTGCCGTCGGGAAGTCTATCTGGAATTCTTCCATCGGGTCCTTTTAATTTACTCATGATTTTAATTTAATTGAAAAAGTAGCTGGAGAATAAAATTCCCAATACAAAAACTGATAATAAGCCTAAATAAAGACTTGTACGATTAAGTTCAACTGGAACTTTGTTAGGATTTTCGTTAACTTGCATGATAGTTAAATTTATCGGGCTACGAATTGCATAGCAGCAATAGAACCTAAAAAGAATACTGATGGAATAGCTAGAGCGTGAACTGCTAGCCAACGGACAGTAAATATAGGATAAACGCGGACTTCTGCAGCCTGCATTGGAGCTTGAGAATTAGTCATTGTTATTTTGTTCTTAAATCTAGTTGAGATTTAGCTTTATATCTTTGTGTTACGACAGGCGCTTTAGATTCAGATGATTGGAAATAACTATCTGGACGAGGAGTCCCGAAAGCATCATAGGCTAAACCTGTATATACAAATAAGAAGCCTGCTATAAAGATAGCTGGTAATGTTACTGCATGAATAATCCAGTACCTAATACTGGTGATTATTTCAAAGAATGGGCGTTCACCCGTTGAACCTGCGGCCATAATCACAAATGTTTACCCTATGATCTTACAGTGTAAAATCATAAGTTCGCGAAGAAATTAACAGGTTGGTTACAGACAGTTGCTAAATCTTTCAAAAATTAATTTTTTTTTAACTATTAACTCAAGTTATTCCAAGTTAGCTATTCCATTTAAGGATATAACCACGCTCGCCAAGTACAAATCCTTTTTGATTTTCTAAAGCCTCCTTATCAAGGAAAACTATTTTAATGTAGTTTGTTGGCAAATCAGAAGCAATAGGATCTTTATTCCAAGTATTACCTTGATCTTTACTTACTATTAAAGTTCCATTACCCCCGCCAGCCCATATATCACCATTTGGATCCCATCCCATGTCTAAATAATTATATCCATTAAGAATTGGTATAATAGGTTTCGACCAATTTTCTAGGTCATTAGCATCTTCATTAAATCTAATTTCAGCGCCTCTAGAAAGCATCCATAAACTTCCTTCTGGATTAAAACCAATACTTTGGAAAAGGATAGTGATGCATGGATAGCCCATCAAAGAGCCAGTA
>MWOR01000007.1 GCA_002025865.1 Prochlorococcus sp. HOT208_60m_813I02
CCTTAAGTTCAACTTGTCTTACTCTTTCTCTAGAAACTTCTAATAATCTTCCTATTTCAGCAAGTGTATGCCTCTCATTTGCATCGAGTCCAAACCTTAATTTGAGGACATGTTGTTCTTGCTCGCTTAAATGACTTAACCACTTACCAAGTTGCTCTTGATGCATTTTTTGTTCAACTTGATCTAAAGGTTCTTCATTATTACTATCAGCAATTAAATCACCTAAAAAACTTCTGCCGTCATCGCCATTTACTGGAGCATCTAAACTACTTGTCGATAAGGCTTGTCTCAAAACTGAATCCAATTCTTCTACATCAATTTCCATAGCCTCTGCAATTTCAATCCTGCTGGGCATAGCACCAAGTTTATGAGCCAAATCTCTACTAACTTTTCTAATAGAAGCTAACCTTTCACTTAAGTGAACAGGCAAACGAATAGTTCTTGATTGACATGCAATTGCTCTTGTCATACTCTGTCTAATCCACCAAAAAGCATAAGTAG
>MWOR01000070.1 GCA_002025865.1 Prochlorococcus sp. HOT208_60m_813I02
TATCAACAAGAGTTGATTCAGAGATAGCCATTGTTCCGGATAACGAATGCAAAATACCAACGGTTACTGTGTCATCGAAACTTCCGGAGGTTCCGCCTCCACCACAGGAAGTTGCTGTGACAGCAAGTGAGGCAGTAGCTAAACCTGCCAAAATACGCCTTGAAATTCTCATGAATTAGGATAAATTAGGTAATTGACCCTCATTAGGGGGGATAAAGTAAAAGTTATTAACGAGTGAGGATTAGTTTTGTATCAGTCGTAACTTTTTGTTGATTCCAATATATTAGTTATAAACATTTTTCTTGTTTCGATTGTTGGGTATATGTGATTCTAAATATTGAGTTATTTCTTCAACTCCCATGCCGCTACTTAGGTTGGTAAAAAACCAAGGTTTCCCTTTTCTCATAAATTCAGTATCACTTTTCATGATATTTAAATCTGCACCAACTTTATCTGCTAAGTCAATTTTGTTTATTAATAACAAATCCGACCTTGTTATCCCTGGCCCCCCTTTTCTCGGAATTTTGTCTCCGGCAGATACATCAATTACATATATTGATAAATCTACAAGTTCTGGACTAAAACTAGATGCTAAATTATCACCTCCACTTTCTACAAAAACAAAATCTAAAGGATTATATTTATTTTCTAAATCTAAAACTGCATTTTTATTTAATGAACAATCCTCTCTTATCGCGGTATGAGGACAACCTCCTGTTTCTACACCAATAATCCTTCCTTCCTCTAAAACCTTTTTATTTATTAGAAAGTTAGCATCTTCTTTGGTGTAGATATCGTTGGTGACAACTGCTATCTCATAATTTTTTTTCATGCTTAAACATAGAGTCTCTACTAATGCAGTTTTTCCTGAACCTACAGGCCCAGCAACCCCTACTCTCAATTTGCTGCTCATAAATTAATTTCTAA
>MWOR01000071.1 GCA_002025865.1 Prochlorococcus sp. HOT208_60m_813I02
ATTTGTGATGGAGGACGATACTGGCGTAAATTGTTTAAGTGGTTATTTATTTACAAATTCATAAAATCAAAAAAAGATGGAGAAACATTAAAAAAAGAAGGATGGGACCCAGGAAAGGAGATGGGAAAGGAAATCAAAAGATTAAGATATTTGGAAATTGAAAAATTAAATAAAAATTAATCACATTTTTTCAACCTCTCCAACCTTGTACCATTTATCCTTTAGAACATTTTCATATTTACGATTGCAACTAATCAACAAGGGTCCACATGTTTGAGGATCTAATAGTAATGATATTCTCTCGTTAAAAGTCTCTTGATCTAATGAATTTTCGTTTAAAAAATTAATTATTCTTTTTTGCTTATTTACTTTATAAATTTTGTCAAAAATTTCTTTATTAGATTCCAAGAAAGTACTTTTAACATCTTTTCTTATTAAATCAAATACTCCAGGATAAGCTTTAAATGCAAATAAATCTAATAAAACTTTTATTGGCTCAAGATTATTACTTTGCCTATATAAATTAGATGATTCAACCATTTCTTTAAGATGTCCAATAAATCCATATCCAGTAATGTCAGTCGCAGCATTAACTAATGATTCTTTAAATTGATCTTGAAAAAGATAAATTTCATCAATCAAATATTGCTGACTCTTTACTAAATTATTAATTACTTCAGAAGAACTACCTAGCATATTAATATTTTGCATTTGACCCGCAAAGTAAATCCCAACGCCCAGAGGTCTAGACATCATGAGAATATCTCCAATATTCATTCCAGATTTAAGCCATGGTTTTCCTCCATTTTTCAAAATGCCTTGGACAGTTAAAGAAATATCTATTCCTAATGAATAAGGTTTATTTACTAAAGTTCTTGCCTCAAAAGTATGGCCTCCAAGTAATTCACCTCCATTATCCTCAACTGTTGTTTTAATACCTTGAAGGGATTGAGAAAAGAGGTAACTCTGAAATTCCCTTTCAACTTTTGGTAATGATATTAAAGCCTGCGCGGATGAAAGTTTTGCGCCGCATGCCCACAAATCTGAGCAAGCATGCAAAGTAGTAATTTTTGCATTAAGCCAAGGATCACTTACCAAAGCAGGAAATCCATCTACACTTTGCAAGATAATATCCTTATCATTTTGATAAACCTCAACTGAATCTTCAGGAGATGAAGCAAAAGAATCTAAATTAGAATTTATTAATGATTTATTCAAAACAATCTGAGGAATTTTAGCTGCACAACCCCTGCAATAATTCAATGAAATATTTTCTCCTCTATCTTTCATAATTTGCCTTTTTGATCTGAACTTT
>MWOR01000072.1 GCA_002025865.1 Prochlorococcus sp. HOT208_60m_813I02
ATCAATACTTAAAAATCGACAAATAGTTATTTTTAATCATCCACTTAAAAATAAAAACCTAATAAAAAGGATAAATTTAGTAAATCAAAATAATATTTATGTTATAGGCGACAATATTGAATTTAGCGAAGATAGTAATAAATTTGGATTAATCAATAACGAAAAAATAATTGGGATTGTCACCTCTAAATTAATAATTCCTAAATTAAAAAATTTTTTAATTCAAAAAAACAGAAGCACTTCTTTGAATCCAAAATAATCCCAAAGAAAAAGAGAGCCCTCCTGCTAAAGCTATTAATCTTTTAATAAATCTTTGACTTGCTTTAAAGGTGGTGAAAGATATTAAACAAGTAAAAAAATTCATACTTATTAGTGAACCAATCAAATATGAAATCAAATATAAGCAAGCGCTTGTCAAAGGTAGCGCTAAAGCAGGAAGAACTGCAAGAAGATGTGAACCTCCAGCTATACCGTGTAGCAAGCCTAAACCAGTCAAAGCATGTGAGTGGTTATTATTATTTTTTTGTTCCTTAGCATGAAAGTGAAAGTGACTATGGGCAATTCCATTCTCATGCTTATGGGAATGCGAGTGTATACTTAATTGAAAAGAATTTTTTATTGCAATTACTCCAACAATAAGAAGAGAAATTCCCACTAGGAATTCGGCAATATTAGAAAATTTGTTTAATGGCGTAATATCCTTAATAAAAATCGCTAGAAAAGCTAACAAGATGACTCCTGAAGAGTGTCCTAAGCCCCATGAGAAACTATTTTTAAGAGCTTTTTGGGGATTATTAATCGCTGCTGGTACCATTGCAATTAGATGATCAGCACCACTAACTACATGCACAAATCCTGCAACTATACCTGTTAAAATTACAGCCTGCATATATATTCAGTACAACTCTGTTTATTCAATCTTATAGCACGATTTGGAGTCAATATTAAATTGAGTTAAATAATTTCTTGAACGATTGTTCGATATCAGTTTCTCTCATAAAAGTTTCACCAATTAATACTCCCTTGATTCCAATAGATCTAAGCGATTCTAAATCTTCAGCACAATTAATTCCAGATTCACTTATTGGAATAATATTTTGTTTTAAAAATATATCTGCATATGTATGCATCAATTCAATTGATGTTTTTAAATCCGTTTTAAAAGTCTTTAAGTCCCTATTATTTATCCCGATCAAATTAAAAGATTTTAACTTTAGAATCCTTTCTAATTCATTAGCGTTATGGACTTCAACAAGAACACTCATCTTTAAATTATCAGCTATTTTCTTTAAATAAATTAAATCGTCATCACTTAAAATCGCAGCGATTAATAATATTGCATCGGCACCAGATACCCTTGCTTTATAAATCTGATAAGCAGAAATAATAAAATCTTTGCAGAGTAGAGGGAGATTAGTTGATCTCCTTGCAGTTTCGAGTATTTCATAACCACCTTGAAAAAACCTTTTATCGGTAAGTACTGAGATACATGATGCACCTAATCCTTCATAACAAATTGCAATGTTTTCAGGGTTAAAATCTTTTCTAATAACTCCTTTACTCGGGACTAGCTTTTTTTATTTCAGCAATAACTCCTGGTTTTATTTTTGACTCCAAAATATTTTTACAAAAATCTTTGGGAGTAGGAAGTTTTTCAATCTTTTTGATGAGATCTTCTAAAGAGACTATTTTTTTAAAATTCTTAATTTCAATATCCTTATGCCATACAATTTCTTCCAGAATATTTTTTGCTTGTGCTTCTCTATGAGGTACGGCATATTCTAAATTTTCTACCCTTACTGTTGGATTTGGTGGCCTGCGTCTTATCTCCATTAATTTTAGATATTATTTTATTTGAGAAGCCGCTTGTTTGTATGCAACCTCAACTACTTCACTAAGAGTAGGATGAGTATGAACTTCTTTAGATAATTCAATTACATCTTGGTTCCTTGAAATAGCGTTCGAAATTTCTTGAATTAAATCAGCTGCATGTAACCCAAAAATATGAGCACCTAATACTTTCCCATTATCTTTATTGAAAATCAACTTTAGCAATCCATCACTCTCCAATTCTGCCAATGCTTTTGAATTAGCCTTAAAGAAACTTTTGACAACTCCTAAAGTAAAATTTTCTTTTGCAGATATCTCTTTAGCTTCAACTTCAGAGAGACCAACTAATGCTTGCGCATACAG
>MWOR01000073.1 GCA_002025865.1 Prochlorococcus sp. HOT208_60m_813I02
CCATCTTCAAATTTGCCTGTAAGAACAGCTTCAACAACCTCTGTAGGTTGGTTTAGAAATCCTCTTCCAGAAATAGCTTTAGCCACTTCTTTTCTGTTAGCAGGAGTTGAAACATAAGCAGCGGCATCAATAATAGATTTATTAAGGGCTCTGAAAGTTTCAGGATGTTCTTTAATCCAAGGTTCCCCAGCTGCAAACGCACAACATGGATGGCCTGGCCATAATTCTTTAGTAAGAAGATGTATAAAACCTGCATCTTCGTAAACTGCCCTTTGATTAAATGGATCAGGCATTAAGTATGCGTCGATATCACCAGCAACTAATTGTGCAATACTATCTGGTGGTGGAACAGGACGAATCTGAACGTCTTTATCTGGATCAACCCCACCTTTGGCTAAATAATATCTCAATAAAAGATTATGCATTGAGTATGGGAATGGAACTCCAAAAACGAATCCTTTCATGTCGGCAGGACCATTAACTTTCCCTTTATGACGGTTAGCAACAGTAATAGCTTGTCCATTTATATTTTCAATGCTTGCTAGTTTCACACTAAATGGTGCAGTTCCCAATCCAAGTGTCATAGAAATTGGCATTGGAGCTAGCATATGGTAAGCATCTAATTCACCAGCAATTGCAGAATCTCTAACTGCTCCCCAACTTGGCATTTTAACAACTTTTACATCCATACCAAACTTGTTATAGAAACCCATTGGTTCGGCCATAATGATGGGAGAGGCACAAGTTATAGGTATGAAACCAACTCGTAGGGTTTGTTTCTCTAAATTATTGACATTAATAGGAGTGTCATCAATTGGTTGTTTGGCAGGTTTATTTTGATTAGAACAAGCAACTGTAATTAGTGCTGCTCCTGCAGCCAAGCTAGATAAAAACTGTCTTCTTCCCATTGGAGAAGAAGCTTTTGTTTTAGCAAAGAATTTACCTGCTTGAGGTCCAAATGCTGCTTGAAAGGCTTGATCTAATCCACCAGCTTCTTTAGCTAATTCTCTAAGCAATTGCTCTTTATAAGGATCACCATTAGAAGCATTTTTATAAAATAAAAGATCTCTCATTTCTGCAGTTGAAATAGCGTCAGCAATTTCATAAGCTTCATTTTTTATGAGCCCCATCCTAGAAAAATCTGAAATTATTTCAGCAGGGTCATCTGGCATGTCTGCCATAAAATTTTCATGATCATTTCCTATTGGCCTACATTCTATGCATACACAGAAATAGCCGTGAT
>MWOR01000074.1 GCA_002025865.1 Prochlorococcus sp. HOT208_60m_813I02
TTTATTGATAATGATATGGAGCTTAATGAAAATGGCAATTTGAAATTTAGTCAAGTAATTAAATCATGTGGCGATGATAATAAAAAAAGAATTTTACATAAACTTCTTATTAATGAATTTAAGGAAAATGACATAAGGTTGATATCTAAAAATCCTGATAATGAGGAATCAGAAAAATTATTTATTTCTCCATGGACAATACCTGGATTCGACTTCACTAATCTTATTAACCAGTACTGTATTTTTAATATGATAATAAATGGTAAGAAATCAAAGAAAAATAATATTAATGCAATCAATATATCGGAAAGTAATTCATTAGACCTAGTAAATTGGGATATATTTAATTCATCAATTTCAAAGAATCTGGAGATATTATTTAACAAGTTTGTAATAGATAAACTTAATGAATACAAGTATAAAGTTAACCAATATAAATCTAATATGATAAATATAAAAAAAGTAAGGAAAGCAGAAAAATTACTTGGTAATATTTATAGTGGTTTTATATTATCAGTGCAAACATATGGTTTCTTTGTTGAGATATCAGAACTAAATGTAGAGGGTTTGGTACATGTCAGTACTCTTAATAATGATTGGTATGAATATAGATCAAGGCAAAATCTATTGATTGGAAGAAAATCTAAAAAATCATACAAAGTTGGAGATGCAATAGAAGTAAAAATCATAAAAGTCGATATTCTTAAATATCAAATTGATTTAGAATTAACATAAATAATTATTCACAAATTATATTATGAAAATATTAACCAAAAAAAATTAAGATAATTTTTTTAGAATTATGTTTAAGAAAAAATATTTATTATTAACTCTTTTTTTAATAATAATCTTTCAAATATTAAGTGCTTCTGTTGAAAGTTTCTCTCCAATAGAATTTTTATTAGAAAAGCTAACTCCATCTAAAATGCTTCTAGCATTAAACATTGAACTAAAGGCATTAATGATCGTTAAAAA
>MWOR01000075.1 GCA_002025865.1 Prochlorococcus sp. HOT208_60m_813I02
TTAGAAAGTTAGCATCTTCTTTGGTGTAGATATCGTTGGTGACAACTGCTATCTCATAATTTTTTTTCATGCTTAAACATAGAGTCTCTACTAATGCAGTTTTTCCTGAACCTCCAGGCCCAGCAACCCCTACTCTCAATTTGCTGCTCATAAATTAATTTCTAAAAAGTTTTGTATAAAGTTCATTATGATTTTGTTGTGCCATAGTTAAACCTACATTGCCAAAATAGATGTCATGAATCTCTTTGTCCATAATTTCTTTAGAAACTTTTGAAATTACTGCTAATAAGTCTCGTTGAATTAATTGTGCTTTTGTTGACCCAATCGGAATTATTCTTAATGCTGCACTAAGTTGGTTTGAACTCCAAGAGTAGAAAAAATTCTCAACCATTTCTAACTTAGTAATTTCAAAACAATAACAAGCCCAACTCCAGGCTAATGACCAGGAGCTATTTTTTTTATTTTCATATAGATATTCAAATCCAAATTCTTTGGTTAAATCAAAGAGAGATCTTGACATTTGAATTTGTTGTTCTCTTATTTCGAGAGAATCCTTTGATGAGAGGATCCATTGATCCAAACTCAATAGCTTTTGCAAATTATTTTTTAAATTTTTGGTGTTGTTTATCTCATTGAAAATATCAAAAAATTCTATTAAAAGTCTTGCATCTAGTCTGATCTGGCCAATTTTTAGTTCATTTATGATTAATTCTTTTACCGAATTTGAATCTGTTAAATTTTTATTATGAAGATAACTCTCCATTCCCTCCGAATAACAAAATCCTCCAACTGGTAAGTTAGGACTTATTAGCAAATATTTTAATAAGTGACTTTTACTCATGACTATGGGCACCTCTTTCCGGAAAAAACTTTTTCTTGATATTTTTTACATCAACTTTGAAATTAAGAAGCATATGTTTAATAATATAATCGCTTTTTGTTAGAAGAATGCCTTCTTCGATTTCTACTTCCACGTGCCTATTTCCAAGATGATAAGCTGTTTTAACAAGCTCAACTTTAGAATTTGACCTTATTTCAATTAAATCTTCTGTTTTGGCAATTATTTCTATATAAAAATTGGATTCATTAGTTGAAAGAATATCTCCATCATTTAATTTGCCCTTTCTAGGTAATTGTAAAATTATTTCTTGATCACAATCAGTTAATCTTTTACCTCGTAAGATTTTCCTTTCATCTGAACTCAAGGTAAGTTTTAAAAATGAACCTAATCGCGGTTTTTCCTTCATCCAATCAGTTACAACAATTTGTTTATTCATTTTCATAATCAAAATTTTTGGTTACTTTAATTTAGTAATTAAAGAAAACAATTTATGATTAAAACTTCATGGGAAGGTAATTGTTTCTTAAATTTTTTCAA
>MWOR01000076.1 GCA_002025865.1 Prochlorococcus sp. HOT208_60m_813I02
AGGCGCAATAATTGAACCTCATTTTATAAACAATTTACCTACGGTAATAAACAAAATAAATATTAAATCAGTTAGTGAAGTTGGAATCACTCCTAAAGATCAACGGGAAGAAAAATCATCATTAGAAATCAAAGGGAAAGACCTTCATATCAAAGTTGGAGATAGCAGAAGAGGATGGGTAGATAGCTATAAATATCTTCTTGAGGCATCAAGTAACGAGAGACTTGAAAAAGAAATTGATGTTTATATTGATTTGGAAGATATTAGGCCTGCTGGAGAATCATTAAAAGGTTTTGGTGGTATGGCAAATCCTATCAAATTGAAAGATCTTTACTCTAGAGTCGCATCACTTCTTGGAAAGGCAATTGGCAGGAAATTAAGTACAGTAGAGTGTTGTTTATTAATTGATGAAGCTGCAGTAACCATAGTTGCTGGGAATATAAGAAGAAGTGCTGGAATGAGACAATTTGCTTCAGATGATAAGGAAGCCGCATCAGCAAAAGAAAATTTATGGAGTCAAGATGAGAATGGTAATTGGAAAATAGATCCTGAAAAAGATGCCCTCAGAATGGCCAATCATACTAGGGTTTACCATACAAAACCCACTTACCAAACTGTTTTGGATGCCGTAACAAAACAATTCCATTCAGGTGAGGGAGCCATTCAATTTGCTCCAGAAGCAATAGCAAGGTCAAATGCAGATATTCTCAAAGATGATGAATTGAGAAAGGAATTTATTGAAATTTACTCAGAACAAGGCAAGGATGAAGCGAGAAATTGGATAAATAATAGTTATGGTCCTTTTTCAGAAGAAGAGTTAGACCATAGGATGAGCCGATATGGACTTAACCCTTGTGGGGAGATCTTGGGAAATGATTTCCATTGCAATTTGGCTGAAGTTCATTTAAATCAGATTGATCCAGGAAATTTTGAAGAGCAAAAAAAAGCTTTTAAAGCAGCCGCTCTTTCTGTAGCATGCTTACTTAATCATGAATTTGAAGTTGAGCGTTACAGAAAAAGTAGGGAATATGATCCTATTGTAGGAGTTAGTTTCACTGGATTATTTGATTTTTGTGTCCATGCCTTTGGGACGCCATGGTTGAAATGGTGGGAAGCAGGAAGGC
>MWOR01000077.1 GCA_002025865.1 Prochlorococcus sp. HOT208_60m_813I02
ATATAGCTTCGAGCCATTTACCTAGTGTTGTTTTCCCTGTGCCAGGCAGGGCTGAGATTCCAATAATTTTTCTATCAGAAAAATTATTTTGAAATTTATAAGCCTGAGATAAAAGAGGTAAAGCCAAACCCCAAATCCAATCATCATTTACTTTATTGTTCCAATATTGATCAATTGAAAGAATGTTTTTTTTATTATTCCAAAAATTGAACCAATCATCCAAGGATTCCCAACCAATATCAATAATTAATTTTTCAAATTTATCAAGAGGAAAATTAATATCTAAATCTTTCATCTTTCTAACTTAGTTCTCGCTTATTTATTAATTTATTGATTTCATTTTTCCAACCATGTCCATTTGGTTCAGAAGCCAAAGTAAATTCGAAATCTTTTAATTGATCTAGTAAATTTAAGTTAGGCCCATCGATTCCAGGAATAACTATTCTAATATCTGAGTTTAAAAGTAGAGGCAAATCATTTGGAGAATCGCCTACACCTATAATTTCAATATTATGAACATTTGAATATTCTTTAAGAGCATTTATTGCTTTCCCTTTATTCGATTTTGCAGATAATAAGTGACTCATTCTATTGCCCTTAAAAATATCAACACTGAATTTTTTACAACAGATATTAATTTTCTCTTCTAAATAACTTGGCGGATTTAAAAAAGGCATGCTCCAGTGTCTATCACGCATTAAGTTCAATGAGTTGCCTACTAAACCTGTAAGCTGAGTGGCTTCTTGATCAGTGAGATTATTAAGAGGAGTAAGTTTGTAATCAATTTCTTTAGAAATAAAATTTAAGATTTCTTCAAGAGATTCGTATTTTATTCCAAGAATAATTTCTCCATTTACTCTTTTAAGAGATTCACCATATATTGCCGCACCATTCTCAACAATATAAGGATCCGTCAAGTTAAGTTCCTTTCTAATAACTTTTACTTCAGAAGCGGTTTTGCTTGTACAAAGAATTACGGGTATGGATAATTTTTGTAGTTTTTTAATAGTTTCTTTAGCAGGTGATAAATCATATGAGTGATCCATTAAAGTACCATCTACATCACTTACTACCCAAATGGAAGAATTTTCTATCATTTTTATAAAGCACTAAGCCAAATTACTTGAAAAGGATCAAGACTAATATTTTTGCAATTGTATTTTGTAGATGTTAAAAAATCATGGGTATTGAAATCATTATCGATTATTTTTGGTAGATCATTATCATTCAATTGATAATTAATTTTATTTTCAGTCATATTATGGATTGCAAAAATAGAGTCAGGACCTTTACCTCTTTTGATTACAACAATATCACTTCTACCTTTAGGCAAACATTTCATTTGTGAACAAGGGTGAAATTGCTTTAATTCTGATCGGACATCCATAGCATTA
>MWOR01000078.1 GCA_002025865.1 Prochlorococcus sp. HOT208_60m_813I02
TGCTGATGTTTTGTTAAATCTTGGTTTGAATTTAAATTGTTCACTAGAAAAAGTAATCAAAGCCGTTAGTGAAATTGGGATAACTTTTTTGTTCGCACCTGTTTGGCATAAATCTTTAATAAAACTTGCTCCATTAAGAAAAACCCTTGGAATAAGGACAGTATTTAATCAACTTGGACCGTTGGTAAATCCTTTAAGACCCAATGCACAAGTTTTGGGTGTTGCTTCTGAGGATCTTTTAAAACCTATGGGAAGCGCCCTTTTAAAAATGGGTATGAATAGAGCAATAGTCGTTCATGGGTTTGGTGGCCTTGATGAAGCTTCGCTTCAAGGAGAAAATAAATTAGTATTTGTTGATAATGGTGAATTACGGTTTTCAGAAATAAATATTTCAGACTTTAACCAAAAAAATATATCTAACGATAAGCTTGTAGTTTCTGGTTCTGAGTCTAACGAGGAAATATTAAAGTCTGTCTTAAATGGTTCTGGACAAAAATCTCATATTCATGTGGTTGCCTTGAACTCTGCTTTAGTGCTTTGGGCAGCAGGCATTGAGGATGATTTAAATGAAGGATTTAATAAAGCTTTATTTTCGATAAATCAAGGAGATCCTTGGAAAAAGTTTTTACTTTTAAAAAATTATTTACATACAAATTAATTGATTTTAAATTGATGACTAATCCATATAAGAAAAATGCGAAATTGGTCTTAAGTAATGGAATTGTATTTCCAGGATTCTTTTTTGGTGCTTCTGGTACAGCTATTGGTGAAATAGTTTTTAATACGGGAATGACAGGATATCAGGAAGTTATTACTGATCCAAGTTATTATGGACAAATATTAACATTCACTTATCCAGAAATTGGTAATACTGGTATTAATTTTGAAGATTCAGAATCTAACATTAATGTTAAAGGTATAATTGTTAGAAATTTTTCATCTAATAGCAGCAATTGGAGATCTAAAAAGAATTTTAATCAATGGTTAGTTGAGAAAAATATCATAGGTCTATATGGAATTGATACAAGGGCGCTCGTTAAAATTTTAAGATCTAGTGGTGCGATGAATGGAGTTAGTACATCTCTACATAAAACTGATGAAAGTTGTTTAAAGATAATTCAGGATACGCCAAAGATGGAGGGTTTAAATTTATCTAAAGTTGTTTCAACAAAGCAAAAATATTTATGGAAAAGTCATACGCAAACAATTTTTGATTTAAGAAATAGATATGATGAATCTGCTAAAAAGTTAAAAATAGTAGCAATTGATTTTGGAATTAAAAATTCAATTCTAAATAGACTTGTATCCCATGGTTGTGAAGTTTTGGTTCTACCTTCTCGATCTTCTCTAAATGATGTACTGTCTAACAATCCGGATGGTATATTTTTCTCAAATGGTCCAGGCGATCCTTCTTCTGTTTCTGAAGGTATAGATTTAGCAAAATCACTCATTGAATATGGCGAAATACCTATGTTTGGTATTTGCCTTGGTCACCAAATTTTTGGATTAGCATTAGGAGGTTCAACTTATAAATTACCTTTTGGACATCGTGGTTTAAATCATCCTTGTGGTAAAAATAATAAAATTGAAATAACTAGTCAGAATCATGGTTTTGCTATTGATCCCAATTCTCTCTCAAAGGACATAGTTAGAATTACCCACTATAACCTTAACGATAATACTGTTGCTGGCCTAGAGGTTTATAATAAGCCTATATTTAGTGTGCAATATCATCCAGAAGCAGGTCCTGGCCCACATGATTCAGATTATTTATTTAAAAAATTTGTTTCTCTAATGTTAGAAAGATGTTGACATATTGTTTTCTTTTGATTTGATAATTACATTTGATATATTAA
>MWOR01000079.1 GCA_002025865.1 Prochlorococcus sp. HOT208_60m_813I02
GCCATGATCGTTTGAAGGGTTTAAAAAGTTATTTTGCAGAAACGTTTTATTACTTGATGGATTATTCTCTGATGTTTTACATTCAAAATTATATTTTTGAGTAAAATTACTAGCTGGAACGATCATTTAATAATTTTTTAAGTTACTAAAATTATTTATCTAGAGTTATTTTTGGAATGTATAAATAAATACTATTTAAAAACAATAAGTATAAATATTTTTGAATAAAGATATTTCACAAACTATAAAAAAATAGTTTAAGAAATCAATCATATTAATTAGGTTGAGAATTATTTAATTATAAAAATGATTATCATTTTCATTAGGCTAAGAATTTTTAAATTATAAAAATGATTATCATTTTCATTTTTTATAAATATAATTTTTGAATTTCTAGTTAGCTTAAAAAATTTATTAAAGATTAAATATTTAGGCTATAAAATCAGATTTCAGATAAAAACAAATTTCTAAATTTTAGAAATTTTTTGTAAAAAGATGATTTACATAAATTTTTCAATTTAATTTAAAAATTTCATCTTTGATAATTATCATCAAACGACTATTTGCTTGATAATTTTTATTAGGAGGATTTAATTGATTTTTAATTAAAAAAATAAAAGTATATATCAACGGTAAAAGTAATGATGAAGCAGCAACTAAAGCGATTATCTGGTTTAATCTAATAAGTGGTTTTTTTACAAGATCCTCTCCGCACAAGCCACAAATCAAATTACCTTTTGAGGATTGTTTTTGAAATTGATATTTAGGATTGCAATAGGGGCAATAATATCTAACCATCTTTTCAATTTTACTGTTTTAAATATTATCTGTAAAACGAGTAGAATGTCATCAATATATTTTTTAATTAAAAAAGAGGGCTTAATAAAGCCCTCTTTCATCTCTTACTTATATTTTTTTTCTAAAGTTAATAACGCACCTAAATCATGGATCCTTGTTAATAACTCTAT
>MWOR01000008.1 GCA_002025865.1 Prochlorococcus sp. HOT208_60m_813I02
CTGTAGATGAACAACTGCTCAATACAACACTAAGAAAAACTGATAAAAGAAGATTGGGAATACTAGTAATAATTTTTTTCATTTGTATATATTAATGCAAAGAGTACAAAGAAAGGAACATAGCAGCAGCAAACGCCAGACCTCCAAAAATTAATATGTTTTTTTGTCCAGGAGGTAAACTATTAAAACCAAACCCATAAACTAAATTTTCTTCAAAACCACTAGGTTTAGATTTAGGACCTATATCCTTATAAAAATTTTTACCAGCTCTACAAACAGGGCAAGCGAAGATGGAGGGGAAACTTGGGAGAAAAGAAATTTAGATTTACCAAGTGAAGAGAACTTTCGTCTTCTAGATATTGATTTTAAAGGTGAGGAGGGATGGTTAATAGGTCAACCTTCATTAGTTATGCATACGTTTGATGCA
>MWOR01000080.1 GCA_002025865.1 Prochlorococcus sp. HOT208_60m_813I02
TCGTTACCAGTATTTGGCCAACATTAATTAATACTGCTTTTGGTGTAGCTAGTATTAATCCTGATTATTTGAGAGTTTCTAAATCTTTAGGAGCGAGTAAATCAATAACTATTAGAAGAGTTATTTTACCTGCAATCATGCCAAATATTCTTGCAGGGATGAGAATATCAATGGGGACAGCTTGGCTTGTTATTGTTGCTGCAGAAATGCTATTGGGTACAGGAATAGGTTATTTTATTTGGAATGAATGGAATAATTTATCTCTTGAAAATATATTTGTTGCAATAATAATAATTGGATTTACAGGATTTATTTTGGATCAATTTTTTGGATTTCTTCAAGATAAATTCGACTACAGTATCTAAACTTATTGATTAAATGAATAAAAAATCATCAAAAATATCTACCTCTAATGAAAATTATTCTCACCTTGAATTAGTCAATTTAGGTAAGATTGTTTTTAAAGAAAAAAAGTTTATTGATTTTCGTTCCAAAGGAAATAGAAGTGGGTTTGAAGCTATCAAAGATATTAACCTAAATATAGAGAAGAACACATTTGTATCAATAATAGGTCCATCTGGTTGTGGCAAATCAACATTGCTAAATTTAATAGCAGGCTTACAAGCTCCAACATCTGGGAAAATTATTATTGACGGACAAGCCATAAAAGGTCCAGGTCCCGATAGAGGTGTTATTTTTCAAAATTACGCTTTGATGCCGTGGTTAACAACTATTCAAAATATTGAGTTTGCCTTAAATACTGTTTTCCCAGCGAAAACAAAAGCTGATGTTAAAGAAAGAGCTAGAAAATATTTAAGAATGGTTGGTTTAGAAAAAGCTTCAAACAAATTTCCAAAAGAATTATCTGGAGGAATGAAGCAAAGAGTTGCAATTGCCAGAGCCTTATCTATTAATCCAAATATGTTGTT
>MWOR01000081.1 GCA_002025865.1 Prochlorococcus sp. HOT208_60m_813I02
AACTTCAGAGAGACCAACTGAACTTATCCCGGGGTGAGTAAAAGTTGCTGCAGGGATACTTTTATAATTAATTTCGACATTACCACCGCAAATATTATCAACAGCAATAGTACCCTGCGCTGCAGCTGTATGGGCAAGCATTAGTTTGCCTGTTACATCTCCAACAGCCCAAATGTTAGGTATTATTTCATCACCATTCTTAACTCGCATTTGATCATCTACAGGAATGAACCCTTTTACTGTTTCTATACCAACCGACTCAAGATTTAAGTTATTACTATTAGGACTTCTGCCAGTTGCAACTAGTACAGCGTCAACTTCTAAAGTTTCTACAACTTCCTTAGATTTTGCATCCGTCAGTTCTATTTTTACAGGGCATCCAGGTATTATTTTTGTCGCAAAGACATTTGATTTTGTGTCTATATCTCTAGCTTGAATAAGGTTCTTCTTAGCAATCTTAGTGATGTCTGGATCAAATGTTGGCATAATATTCTCTAAAGCCTCGATCATGGTAACTTCACAACCAAGCGCGGTATAAACATCAGCAAATTCTAGTCCTATATATCCGCTTCCAATAATTGCTATCCATCTTGGAAGCCACTCAAGTTTAACCGCATCATCACTAGTAAATACGGTCCTATTATCCAAAGTTATCCCACGGGGCACAAAAGGAGAAGAACCTGTTGCTATAACAATATTCTTACATGTGAAAATTTTATCAATTCCGTTTTTATCTCTTACGCCTACTTTTTGATTTCCTTCAATTCTTCCAATGCCCAAAATAATTTCAACTCCATTCCTTTTAAGAGTTTTAGTTAAATTTTCTCTGACATTTAAAACTAAATTATTTGCATGATCTGCAATTTTTGATCTCTCGAACCTTACTGGTGAAGCATGTATACCAAATTTAGCTAAATGTTCATAATCAGCTATTTCTCTAACTTTTCCACTTGCAGCCAAAAGAGCTTTAGATGGAACACAACCCTTGTTAACACAAGTGCCTCCCATATCAGAAGATTCTACTATTGCGACTTTCAGTCCCTTACTTGCAGCATGTTTAGCGGCATCAAAACCTCCATATCCTGCTCCTATTACGATTAAATCAAAATCAAAACTTGAATCAGTCACTTTTTATTTATTTATTTAGAGGTGTATGCGACTCTTTTTCGTTCTAGTAATAACGGAACTGCAACACAAGCCACATTCAATGATTCTACAAGCTCACTATGCGGAATTGTAATTGTTTCATTAAAAGCTTCTTGAATTTTTTTATGAATACCTTGACCTTCATTACCCAAAATTAGTGCGGTACGTCTAGACCAA
>MWOR01000082.1 GCA_002025865.1 Prochlorococcus sp. HOT208_60m_813I02
GCCAAGCCATAAAATAACCATGGCTGGAATACTTTGAATTTTTTGTATTGATAAAGAGTTGTTTGATACTTCCTGAATGAAAGAATTATTTTCAAGCAATGCACCAAATATTAATCCTATCGAGAGAAAGGTAACACTCCAACCCAGAGAACCTATAAATCTTTTCCCCGATTTAAGTTGGGTATAGGTAAGTATTAATGTTGAGATAGAGAGTAAAAGTCTATTATTAGAGTCTGGACTGATAAATAACAAAATTAAGAATAATAGCCCAACAGATATTTTTATTGAAAGATTATCAAATGAGGGGGTGGTTATTTTTGGCAGACTATATTGATTTGAGTTCTTAGAGTTATTATTTAAATTTTTTATCTTAGAAAGTAGTGGGAAATTATTATTAGTAAATTGATTAATTTGTTTTTCTTTTTTTGAGGCACTCACAGCTTCATAGCTTACATTTCCTGATTGCCTAGCTTTCAAACTCCCCATGAGTAATTGATCAAAGGAAGACTCTATTTTCGCTTTCAAAATTAAATCTTCACCAGCCTCTTTAACTTTAATATCTCTAGCCTTCTGAATATCCTCGAAAGCAGCCCCTTCATTTACACCTAAAATTTCATAAGGCGATTTTTCGTTATTGTTTTTACTGCTGTTTGAATCCAAAATTTTTTACCAATACTAACAGATTAACCAATTTTATAATCCATTAAGACTTTATAAAACAATTGGTTCGACTCCACTAACAACGGGAGCAACTTTGTTTAAATTTAATTGATTATTGTCTTCAACAAATTGATTTAAATTCCACTCATTTTTGAAAAGAATAACTGGCCTATTCCAACAATCTTTAACTATTTTACAATTGAATATTCTGCCTAGTTTTTCAATAGCTGGCCATCCATCAGAAATCCATCTAGCCAATTGATATGGCATTGCTTCAAGATTTGCATCCACACCATATTCACTTTTTAATCTGTGAGTTACTACCTCCAACTGCAATTGACCAACAGCTGCGAGTATAGGGTCTCTTTTACTCTCGTCAAAGTCATAAAGAATCTGAACAGCTCCTTCTTCGCGAAGTTCATTAACACCCTTTCTAAAGTTTTTAAATGCTGAGGGATTTGGATTTCTTAGCCAGCTGAATATTTCAGGACTAAAGGATGGTATGCCCTCATATTCCAAATGAGCACCAGTATAAAGAGTATCTCCAATAGAAAACATACCTGGATTATTCAACCCAATAACATCTCCAGGATAGGCATCATCAACTACTTCTCTATCTTGCCCAAATATTTTTTGTGGTCTTGATAATCTGATTGTTTTACCAGTTCTGGAATGTTTAACTGACATATCCTTTTCAAATTTGCCGCTACAAACTCTTATAAAAGCAACCCTATCTCTGTGCTTTGGATCCATATTTGCCTGAAGCTTAAAAACAAAACCACTAAATTCATCGCTTGCAGGTTCAATGTCCCCTTTATTACTATTTCTTGAAGTTGGTTTTTGTGCCATTTTTAAAAAACTATCTAAAAATGGTCTTACACCAAAATTAGTCATAGCAGATCCAAAGAAAACTGGAGTTAAAGAGCCATTAAAAACTTTTTCCTTTTCAAATTCTGATCCTGCCTCATCAAGAACCTCCAATTCTTCAAGTGCGTTTTCAAGTAAATCTCTCTCTACATATTTTGATAGATCTTTATCTTCAAGACTTAATCTTTTCTCATTCGATTGTTTCCCTCTCAAGGCTTTATCAAATAAAATCACCTCTCTAGAAAATCTATCAATAACCCCTCTAAATTCCTCGCCACTCCCAATTGGCCAGTTAATAGGTAAAGTATTCAATCCAAGA
>MWOR01000083.1 GCA_002025865.1 Prochlorococcus sp. HOT208_60m_813I02
GCACGAATTGCATATGGACATCTTCGAAATGAATATAAAATATCGTTTGTCATTTTGTAAAAACTTTTAATTTCTCTGATTCTTTTAGTATTATCTAAATAGGAACAGTATCAATTTTACAACGCAAATGTCGGGATATGTTTACTTTATTAGAGTGGGAGACCTTTATAGAATTGGGAAAACGGATAATCTTGAAAAGAAAATTAAGAAATTAAAACCAGATGAATTATTAACATCAATTATGACAAAGGAGCCAGAAACTCTTGAAGCAAGATTACTAAGAAAATATAAGTCCGAAAGAATTCCTGAAACAGGTTATTTAAAGCTTTCTAAAAGACAAATTAGAGAATGCAAAAAGCAATTTGAATTAAAGGGAAGCTTACCCCACACTTTAGATGCTGAAGTTTCCATAACTTTATTTGCATCATTTTTATTGTTTTCATTAAGTTCCTTTATTTTTAATTATTTAAATTTTGGATTTGTAAAATCTATATCTTATTCTTTCGGAATGGCATCTCTACCAATGGTTATATTATTTATAACAGGAAGTTTTGGTGGATACTTTTCTGAAGATTTATCTCTTTTTTCATTATTAACTAATCGAATAAAAGGTTTATTTATTGCAATTGCATTGCTTTCAATGGCTTTCTTAATTTTCAATTTAGGTTAAATTTCATAATTACAATTTAAGGCGATTTCAAATGGAACTGATTGGGTAGGTAACTTAAGAATAGTTGAGCATATTTCAGCAATATCTTCAGGTTGTGTCATGCTTGATTTGTCTAAAGAAGAGATATTTTGGGCCATTTCTGTATTAACCCAGCTTGGGCAAATTGCAGTAATCCTTATATTTTTATCCCAACCTTTATTTTTCATAGTTTGGCATAATCCCATCAAGGCAAACTTTGAAGAAGAATAAGCGGCTAAATCACCTTTGGATCTTTTCCCACTCATTGAAACTAAAACAATAATTCTTCCTCTTCCAGAGGTACATAAATGATCCCAAGAAAGCCTACATAAATACCAAATTGCCAAAAAATTGATATTTAATGTATTTAAAATATCTTCTTCATCACCATCTTTGTATAAGAAAGGAACTTTCGATAATACTCCAGAACAATTTATTACTGAATCAAATCCTCCAAATTTATCCACGGTATTCTTTATCCAATTTTCAGCTGTATTTTTTTTTAAAGCATCATAGTGGTTGATTATAATTTTCCCTTCTGGCCATTTCTTTGGATCAATAGCGCTTCCTTTTAATGACTCTAAATCTCTTATGCCAACACTAATTCTATTGCCATCTTTTAATTCTTTATGTGCAATATTTAGTCCAATACCTCTATTGGCTCCACTTATTAATATGGTTCTCATTTTTTAACTATATGTTTGGAAATATTATCCTAAGTAACATTTTAAATTCTCTTCCATGCATAAT
>MWOR01000084.1 GCA_002025865.1 Prochlorococcus sp. HOT208_60m_813I02
TTAGAGAATTCAATAATTTTAAAGTTTCTAAAAAGAATTCATATGACTTAGAGCCAATAGCAAATAATTTTGAAGCTGGTTCTTTCTCAGAAACAACAACAATGAGTGGATCTGCTTCTTTCCAAGTTGGTGCTGTTGATGGATCTGCAATAACCGAAGCAGTCACAGCTACTTACTCTTACGATATTGATCTAAATACCACTTTTACTGGAGACGATAATCTTTATGTCGGAATTGAAACTGGAAACTCATCTACATCTATAGATTTTACTTTGGATAGTTCTGGTGACGGGGGAGATATCTTGAATGTTACTTCTTTGTACTATCAGTTCCCTTTAGGAAGTTATGAAGTAGCTGTTGGAGCTGAATTGGATACTGATGATTTAATGCCTACAACTACATCAAAATATTCTGATTCATTTTTCTTTGGAAGCCAGTATGGTTTAGCCACTAACTACTTTGCTAGTCAAGGAACAGGAGCCGGTTTCGCAGTAGCAAAAACCTTTGATAATGGATTTAATGCATCCGGCAGTATTATTGCTACTGGCGCTTCTACAAGCGGAATTTTAACTGATGCAGGTATTGATGTTCTTACTTTTTCCTTAGGTTACGACGCTGATAATTATGGAGGAGGAATTATCTATCAAAAATCTGATTCTTTATGTACTCTTTATGGGAATTACGTTACAGATATTTGTAATGCTTGGGGAGTAACTACACTTTTAGATGAAGGTTATAGTACTACAACCATTGGAGGATATTACAGCCCAGGAGACAAAACAACTTTTAGTGCTACAACAAGTATTCAAGATGCATCGCTTACCGGATATGATATTGATTTACTTACAGATTTTCAATTTGCAGTTGATAGAGA
>MWOR01000085.1 GCA_002025865.1 Prochlorococcus sp. HOT208_60m_813I02
TTAAATGAAGCAGTTTCTTTATTACAGGAAATGTCAAAAGAACATAAATCCTGGGAAGAAATTTTAACTAAACCTGATATTCTTTCTGATTATGTATCTAGTTTCTTTGGCAAAGATGGTCCATATCCCATAAATGATTATCAATCAAAATTAAACTTTGAGAATGCAAAACTTATTGCAGATCAAGTTAACAAAATTCACCAGGTAAAAAATGAATTAAAAAAGATATCAGATAATAATCATAATTTAAACACTAATCAATCAAGATTAATAGAATCTCAAAAAATCCTCAAAAAAGGAAAATGATCTTAATCAGATTGCCCAATCCATAAGTGTTTATATATATTCTCATTCGCGCAAATCTTGGGGATCTGGAGTTTTAGTCAAAAACAAAGATACTAGTTATACAGTTTTAACTGCTGCTCATGTTATCTCTAATGAGGAAAATCAAGAAGATATCATAATAAAAACTCAAATAGATAAAGTAGTTCACGTCGCCCAAAAAAATACTATAAATTTGTTTGGAAGTTTAGATCTGGCAACATTAGATTTTCAATCAGAAAAAAGTTACTCAACTGCGTTTGTAGATTCCTCATATAATTTAAAACCTGGAGATGATATTTGGATTTCTGGTTATTCTGATGTCCTTAAGACTATTCATTTACTTTATCCAGGTAAATTGATGGGGATCAATAATAACGCAAAAAATGGATTAGAACTCTTTTACAATAACCCAACAAGACCTGGTTCAAGTGGGTCA
>MWOR01000086.1 GCA_002025865.1 Prochlorococcus sp. HOT208_60m_813I02
AGGGATAAGTGCAAATAATGCAATTGATATTCCAAATGCTCTTAAGGAGGGTTGTAATTACATAGGAATAGGGCCAGTATTTGAAACTACAACAAAAAAGAATAAAATACCTTTAGGTATTGAAAATATTAAAACATTAACAAAGGATTTAAATATTCCTTGGTTTGCTATTGGAGGAATCAAGTCAAACAATATTTCATATTTAAAAAGAAATGGGTTTAAAAAAGTTGCCTTAGTTTCGGAATTAATGAATTCTGAAGATCCTAAAGAAGACGCTATGATTATTCTAAAAGAGTTGTCTCATGAAAATTAGGGTAAATGGAGAAGAAAAAAAAATAGAACTTGATCAAGAAAATGCTCTACTATCTACGGCTCTTCACCATATGGGATATAAATCAAACACGATAGTAGTGGAGTTAAATAATTTAATTATAAATTCAATGAAATGGGAAAAAGTGAAGCTTAAAGATGGTGATAATTTAGAAATTGTTTCAATAGTTGGTGGCGGATAAGAGAAAAATATTTAATGTATTTAAAATCTTCATATTTTTTTAAGTTTAGGCTTGAAACAATAACCAAATTTCTCCTTTTTTCGTTTTATATTTTTAATACTTAAATTTAACAATGAAAGATAAAATCAATAGCAACTCAAGGTCTCTAAAATGGGAGCAAAATGGGG
>MWOR01000087.1 GCA_002025865.1 Prochlorococcus sp. HOT208_60m_813I02
TAATAGTGACTCAAGAGGGCTTCCGAATTTACTATCAATATTTGCGCCGAGGGATATACATAGTCCATTTTTGATATTAAGATTTGATAATTCCACTACAAAAAACAAAGTTATTGGATAAATTCTATATCAGGCATTTTTAAAGTGATTTTGAACCCCGAGTTAAAAGAAAAAGGAGAAATAAAAGATTTAATGAAGTCAAAGGATTCTTTTAGAGCTTTCCCTTTGGCCGCAATTACAGGTCATAGCTTATTGAAATTATCTTTACTTTTGGCAGCAGTTGATCCCAGTTTAGGGGGAGTGATTATTGCTGGCGGAAGAGGTACTGGCAAGTCAGTATTAGCAAGGGGTTTACATACTTTACTTCCTCCTATAGAGGTATTAGATAATAAATTAATACTTGAAAAGCTAATTGAGAATAATAGTGAAACTTCATTAAGACCTATTGGTAGGAACCTAGATCCTGATAAACCAGAGGAATGGGATCTTAGTACTAATAAATTGTTGGAGGAGGTAATTGGAAGTGATTATTTGAATCAAATTGAAGAAATTCCGAAAAAAGTAATAGAGGCTCCATTTATTCAAGTTCCCATTGGCATAACTGAAGACAGACTTGTTGGATCAATTGACGTTGCTGCCTCATTAAGTACGGGGGAACAAGTTTTTCAACCTGGAATTTTGGCAGTGGCTCACAGGGGTGTTCTTTATGTAGACGATATAAATTTATTGGATGATGGCATTGTAAATTTAATTCTCGAAGCTACAGGAAGAGAGAAAAATAATATTGAAAGAGATGGTTTAAGCCTCTCTCATCCTTGTAAGTCACTTTTAATAGCAACTTATAATCCTGAAGAAGGTGCTTTAAGAGATCATGTTTTAGATCGTTTTGCTATTGTGCTTTCCGCAGATCAATCTATTGATAATGCTCAAAGAGTTGAGATTACGAAATCTGTATTATCACACGCAGAAAATAATATTAAATTTTCAGAAAAATGGTC
>MWOR01000088.1 GCA_002025865.1 Prochlorococcus sp. HOT208_60m_813I02
GTCGGAGCGCTTGTTCAAACTACATTTAAATTCTAAATATAGTGAATTAATAAAAAAACACCCTTACGGGTGTTTTTTTGTGCTTTATTATGTTTTAAAAAAATTTAAGTTTTTTACCAACAATTTTCCCCTACCCCAATAGGAACACAAGCACTTGATTTTGCAGCTTCATCAGCTATTCTTTGTGCTTCTGCATCTAATTTAAAATCTGCATCTAAAGCCATATCGGTATTCCATTCTTTAAGTCCCCCTAAGTCATTTTCACCTGATTTAACGGAATCGGTATTTGCTGTAGAAATAGCTAATGCGCTTGTAGCTGCGATGAAAATTGAAATTGAACTTCTTTTTGGCATTTGATAATTATATAATTTTTATATATTAATCATTTTTAGAATCATATTCTTTGTGTTGTATAAAATGATGCTTATTTAATCACCCAATACTCTTAGAAGATTAGAGTAAGATTTAAAAATTAAATCGAGATCATCAGATCTACCATGCTTAGATA
>MWOR01000089.1 GCA_002025865.1 Prochlorococcus sp. HOT208_60m_813I02
CCTTCAAACTCACAAATACTTAAAAATTAATTGAAATCATATGACTCTTAAAAATAAATCGATAGTAGTTTTATTATCTGGAGGTTTAGATTCTTCTACAGTTACTGGTATCGCCAAAAAATCCGAAGCTAAAATTTTTGGCCTTTCATTTGACTACGGTCAACGTCATAAAAAAGAATTAAATTCTGCATCAATAATTGCAAAACACTTTGATATCGACGAATTTAAAATCATTAAGCTTGACTTATCTTTATGGGGAGGCTCGTCATTAACTGATACTCAAAAAAATATTCCAATAGAAGGAGTACAAACTAATAAAATTCCTAATACTTATGTTCCTGGGAGAAATACTATATTTATTTCCGTTGCACTAAGTTATGCCGAAGCAATAGATGCTGATTTTATAGGATTAGGAGTTAATGCACTAGATTATTCTGGTTATCCAGATTGCAGACCTGACTACATTAAAAAATTTCAAGAGTTAGCAAATTTAGCCAATAAAAGAGGAAGAGAAAATAATCCAATAAAACTTTGGACACCACTATTAGATTTAAATAAAGAGGAAATTATTAAATTAGCTTTTGATAATCATGTCCCTTTAGATAAAACATGGAGTTGTTATTCGGGTAATTCAAAACCATGCGGTAAGTGTGATAGCTGTAGAATTAGAAATGCTGCTTATGAAAAATGGCTTAATAACAACAATAAAAAATGAAAATAAAAAAAATAATTCTAAAAAAATGGATAGATCCAGCACTGATTACGCATCATCTAACAAAAAAATTTG
>MWOR01000009.1 GCA_002025865.1 Prochlorococcus sp. HOT208_60m_813I02
TTAGAGTTTGAGGATCCAGAAAAACCAATCTATTTCTACATTAATTCAACAGGAACAAGTTGGTACACTGGTGACGCCGTTGGTTTTGAAACAGAAGCATTCGCTATCTGCGATACAATAAGCTATATAAAGCCTCCAGTGCACACAATATGTATCGGACAAGCAATGGGTACTGCTGCAGTTATCCTTTCATCTGGCACTAAGGGACATAGAGCGGCTCTTCCACATGCTTCTATTGTTTTACATCAACCTATAAGTGGTGCAAGAGGCCAAGCAACCGATATCCAAATAAGAGCTGAGGAAGTTTTGAAAAATAAAAAATCAATGCTGGAGATACTATCTCGTAATACTGGAAAGACTATCGAAGAACTCTCAAAAGACTCTGACAGGATGAGTTATCTCAACCCACAAGAAGCTCTAAATTATGGAGTTATCGATAGAATACTCACAAGTCAAAAAGATTTACCAAATAAAATTTAACCTTCACAAAACTATTTTAAAATCATGCCAATAGGAACTCCAAGCGTGCCTTACAGACTTCCAGGAAG
>MWOR01000090.1 GCA_002025865.1 Prochlorococcus sp. HOT208_60m_813I02
TAGAACTAAATTAAATTAGTAATAATAAGTCCTAATTTAATGTAAGCAGACCGTAAGCAATATTTATATAATCTTCAAATCTATTGATATAACTATGTTTTAGCGTTAAGTCGTATATTCGCTATTGATACATATATAACCCCAAATCCCTTGGGATCACTAGGTTCTTACTTTCAAAATTAGTGTTATATAGGTGTTACAAACCTTTTTCAACAGGGTCAAACCAATTGGTATCACTGAACTAGTGTTATAAAGGTGCTACAACAACATGACATTAAATATTACTTAGGGTCAGTTATCTTTATTTAATTAATTATTCTTTGTTATCAACATCTTCTAATAATGTTGAATCAAATAATTCAAGAATCTTACCTTTTTTGTTAACTAATCTATGAGCAGTATGTGTTGCAAAATATTTATTCACTCCATGATTAATTACTGTCGAATAA
>MWOR01000091.1 GCA_002025865.1 Prochlorococcus sp. HOT208_60m_813I02
GTTACTGGAACCCTAACAGCTTTTACAACATTTTTGACTAATTCTATAGCAAGTTTTCGGTCTTTAATTAAAGCACTGCCTCCACCTTTCTTTGCAATTTTTTTTACTGGACATCCCATATTTATATCAATTAAGAAAGCTCCAGAGTCTTCTGCTTGTTTCGCAGCTTCAGAAACAGCATATGGCCTATTATCAAATATTTGAACTCCAATTGGACCTTCTTCAAAATTTATTTGATTGATTTTTTGTGTGCCATATCCTTTTTTAAGACTTGTGGCATTTATCATTTCTGTAAAAAGTAAAGAGTTTGGAGCCCATTTACGTACAAGTCGTCTAAAAATGTTATCTGTAACTCCTGCTAATGGCGATAGCATGACCTTACTCGTAATTATCCTCTTAACTCCTCTTCCTTTTAGACTTATATTTGAAGACATATTATTTTAAATTTATTTTA
>MWOR01000092.1 GCA_002025865.1 Prochlorococcus sp. HOT208_60m_813I02
TTAATTGAAAAAATTGCCGAATTAAAGTTTAGTTTTGGGGAATTTTTGAAGGATAAAGAGATTATTAATCGGTCACCTTATTTAATTTATATTTATGCGTTTTTGATTTTATTTGCATTTGGTATTGGTATTGGATTTTTTAGAAATAATTTAAAAAAATCAATTCAGGATGAAATTATTACTGAAAAAACTTTAATTGCCATAGATAAAAATCAAAAGATTAGTGAGAAAGATATTATTCAAGAAATAAAAAAAAATCCTTCAAGCAAATTAAATTCTATTCCTGAGAAATCTACTTCAATTATTTCCTATGAATTTAAAGAACTTAATTCCCCTTCACCTTCTTTGGAAGAAATTAGGAATTTAACTAATGGATGGCTTCTAAGTAAAAGTAATTACTTGGCGGGAAAGAATAAAATTAATCTTTCTAAGATAGAT
>MWOR01000093.1 GCA_002025865.1 Prochlorococcus sp. HOT208_60m_813I02
CTATTTCCTCTTGTTTTGTATAACCAGTAACAGCAATTACAAATTGCCTAAATGCATTCAAACTTACACCTCTGGCTAATGCAGAGAGAGAATCAATTGCCATTCTTTTTGGTTTAAATTGATTAATTTGCGTTTTTATTATTTGTAAGTGATCCTCTAAACCAGTTGATTCAGGATATGCACAAATAATTTTTAATAATCCATCACTTTCCATTTTTTTCAAAATCTATACCCCAGCTAGTAGCATTTCTAAGCAATTGAGCTCTAGATTCTTCATATGCAAAAAGTATTGCTCTTTCATTATTGTTATAGGCATCTTCAACAAATTTCGATACAAGCATTGTTTTGCCCGTACCAGTAGCTCCAGTGGCGAGAATAATGGAATCTTGAAAATATCCTCCACCACACATATCATCAAGATCTTTAACTCCAGAGCTAATCCTAATATTTGAGGATCTCTGCGTTAACCTCATTGCTCCTAAGGCAAACACACTTATTCCATCCATCCCCATAGTAAATGGATATTCACCTTTCATATGTACAGTACCTCTTAACTTTAAAACTTCTAAAGTTCTTCTTCTCTTCTCTGACTCAAGAACATTTCTTAGTAAGACAAC
>MWOR01000094.1 GCA_002025865.1 Prochlorococcus sp. HOT208_60m_813I02
CTTCTTTCATACTTGCACTAATTTCAGAAACAAAAAAAAATTGAATTATAAAAAACAAAAATAATTTTAAGTTTAAAGAAAACATTTACTAGGAATTTTTAAAAATATGAAAGTTAAGTTTGATTATATTATGAGATTTCTAATTTGAGAAACCTTATAAACTTTTAATTCTCAGGATGATATACAATAAATTTTCTCAAAATATTTTTATCTACTTGTTACTTTGTTTATAAGAAAATACACCAAAAATTCTTTATTTTACAAAGTGTCCCGTCGATTTTGTATGCGTGACAAAACATAAAAATGGGTAAATCATTGTTGTGAGATTTGTTGTGAGATTTGTTGTGAGAAATCCCGCAGTAAAATGATGAACTAATGTCTAGGGTTGTCTCCGAATGACTGTCAGAAACACATTTTTTATGTCCGACTTCCTCCCTCTCCGTGA
>MWOR01000095.1 GCA_002025865.1 Prochlorococcus sp. HOT208_60m_813I02
CTTCTTATCATCCGCTTTCCCCTTACTATCTCCTAAAACATCTTGAATCATGCTCCTAGTTAAATAATGTTTCCAGTTTTTAGAATCAAGTTTTATTGCTTTATTTAAATCTGCCAAGGCACTTTTATAATTCTTAAAACATGGTAGTAAGAGTAAAGTGCCCCTTAATGCATAACACATTGAATTTTTTGGATCGCTTGCCAAAGCATTATTAAAATCGTTTAAAGCACCTTTGAAGTCTCCAAGTTTATCCCACCTTAAAAATCCCCTGTTAGTAAGAATAATTGTATTATGAGGATCAAAACTCAATCCTAAATTATAGTTTTCTAATGCTGCGTCTATATCACCTGAATTGAACTTTATTAATCCAATATTATTATAGGCATTATGCAAACAAGGATTTAATTTTATAGCAACTAAATAATGAGATAATGCTCCTTGCTGATCCTTAATTTCATCTTTAACCTTTCCTCTGTAAAAGAAAGCGCTAAAAGAATTCTTATCTAATTTAATTACTTTATCAAAAATACTTAAAGCATTCTGAAAATTATTATTTAAAAATTCTTGATAACCATAATTAATAAGTTCTAGGGTTTCATGAGATTCTTGACTAACTAATTTTTTTTCTCCAGTAAAATATGAAATTGGAATCCCATATTTTATTCCACTGGTGACACATATATCTTCTAGTGGTTCCGTGTAGTGACCAACATGAATTCCAATCAAACTACCATCAGGATTCA
>MWOR01000096.1 GCA_002025865.1 Prochlorococcus sp. HOT208_60m_813I02
CCAAAGATCTTAATGTCGAAAGTAATAGAATATTATTAGCATGCAAGAAACTTGGAATCAATGCAAAAGGTGCCACAAAAAGATTAAATAAAGAAGAATTAGAAAAAATTAAAAGTTATTTTGAAACGGGCAAAAATGTATCAGATGAAGTGATCAATTTAAATAAAGTTAAAACTAAAAGTAGTTACCTAAAAAAATTGTAGAGAAGGTAAAGATAAAATATTTTGCTAACAGGCTTATTCGTAAATCTTAAATAAAAATAATTTTTTTAATTACTAAAAGGATTAAGCCACAGAAGAAAAAAATAATAATTTATTATAAGTAAAAATACTTACAATGAGCATAAGCAAAATTTTAAATTCTCTTGAAAAATCCTGGGAAAGAGATGATATTCTTTTAAATATAAAGAAGGGGTTAGGGACAGATGAGATAGTTAATAAATTTCTTATGAAAAACGAAAGACAAATTAAA
>MWOR01000097.1 GCA_002025865.1 Prochlorococcus sp. HOT208_60m_813I02
AAAAGCCAATAATCAGTTTATTAGAGTGTATTGAGCAAGATGCAAATTTATTAGGGCATTTACTTTTTGTTGGAAGCAAAATAGCTAAATCAAAAAATTTAACTAATTGGAGAACAGTAATTAATACTGGAGCAGAATCGGGACAAACAGTTTTTCATTTACATATTCATTTTTTATCTGGAAGAAAAATGAATTGGCCTCCAGGTTAAAACTCTCGAAAGAAATATTAATGAGTTATAAATAAATAAAAAACAAAATGAATACTCCAGAGTCCTTAAATACAAAATCTAAAAATTTATTCAATCTAATTTCAAAAAATTGGGAAGAGCTAGATGATTCTCTCAAAACTAAGTTAATAAAAATTTGGAACGTTTTAACTTATAAATGGCAATTACAAATTTTATTTAATTTACCTTTTC
>MWOR01000098.1 GCA_002025865.1 Prochlorococcus sp. HOT208_60m_813I02
TCAGCCTCTTGTTTAGTGTTAAATAGTTCTGACATTATATTTTCCTTATTTGAATTTGAAATTTGTTTGGAATGATTATGATGATTGTTATGTGAATTAGGTGAATACTCCCATATGCCCATAGTAGTAACACCGGCAGAGATAATTCCCATCCCAACTACTGATAAATTGACTATTCCCATTGCTACTGCACCAAAAGAAAATACACCCATTGGGACTACCCCAATACTTATTACTCCCATTGGCACTATTCCTATTGAAACTATACCAAGAGGTGCTATTCCAAAAGCAATTTTTTTTGGCTTTGTACCACAATGCTGATTCTCTTTATTTTTATTAATTCCCAATAGTTTTTCTAAATGTTAAATTAAAATTGTCTCACAGAATAACTAATCAAAGATTAATTTCTAGAGGAATTAAAAATTTTGAATTATTTTTTAGAACTTTGAATAACTTAAAAAATCTAAGAGGAACAGTAGATTTGTTGCCTGATCAATTAATAAAGTGGCA
>MWOR01000099.1 GCA_002025865.1 Prochlorococcus sp. HOT208_60m_813I02
TTCCAAAGTTGAAAAGAAATTACCTAGACTACTTACACTGACATAATCTCCATTATTAGTTCTTCTTAAATCTCTGACACCTCCAGAACCAGATGCATCTACAACTTTTGCATTCCATGATTCACCACTATCTGATGTTTCATAAATAGCACCTGCAGTCGTAGCCAATTCTGCAACACCAGCATCGACAGTTGTTATTAGAAATGGTTGGCCTGGTAATTTGTTACCTAGAGATAAACGAGTCCAATTCTTTCCTGCATCAAACGTATGCATAACTAATGAAGGTTGACCTATTAACCATCCCTCTTCACCTTTAAAATCAATATCTAGAAGACGAAAGTTCTCTTCACTTGGTAAATCTAAATTTCTTTTCTCCCAAGTTTCCCCTCCATCATTAGATTCCATAATAAGTCTATTAGAACCTACTAAAAATCCATTTTTATCATCTATGAAATCAACATCTAAAGCATTAGACTGGTCCTCAAACTGAATTGTTTTCCAAG